>NZ_JBHXNW010000104.1:0-4238 GCF_042717365.1 Streptomyces sp. NPDC058534 | reverse complement strand
CGTCACACTTAATGCCCGCCGGCGAATGGTGGTGCACGCGGGCGGCGACCGCACCGTCACACCGGGGGTCCCCCTTGCGGCCGCCGTCGCGGGTCGCGGCCTGCTGATCGTCGCCGCGACCGCCGACAGCTGGGGCGTGAAGGAGAGAACGGGCCCTGGGAAGTGCGTCTGGGCCGCATTCGACCGCAACGAGAGCGGGGCCGCACCCACGCAGCCTCGCCATCCCGGACACCAGAGGGGCACCCCATGACTCCGCACCTCGTCTCGCCGAACACCGTCCTCGCCAACGCCCTCCACCACGCCGAGGACATCCTGGCCCCGCGCATCCTGGCTGCCCAGCCCGAGCGAATCGTGCTGGTCGTCGGCACCCAGATCAACGGCGCCCCGCACATCGGCACCTCTCTCGTACAGTCCCTGGCCTTCGCCATGGCGGCCCGTCTGCGCGACCGTTTCGGCCTCGTCACCGAGGTGCTCTTCAGCGCCCTCGACAACGCCCCGTACGAGCTGGCCACCGACCCGAACAGCGGCCATCGCTACCAGCGGGCCTACGCCCAAGCCCTCGGTGAGCAGGCCTTGCAGGACCTCGTCACCGCCCTCTACCAGCCCCTCTTTACCGCTCTGTCCAGGCGCCTGGGTATCCCTCACCGCATCGAGACTTACACCCAGCAGCAGGCCGGCGAGCACTACCGCCACACCTGGCTGCGCCTGCTTCGCCGCATCGACGCCGCCCGCTGGTGGCTCGCTCCCTCCACTGGCACCCCGCACCTCCGCGTCCCCTGCCCGCACCTCGGCTGCGGCTGGGCCGAGAAGCACGCCGAACGCACGCGGGTTCGCTTCACCGCTCCTGACTCGGCGGAGGTCTTCGCCGTCTGCCTGCACCACGGCCCGTACGAGGCCACCATCACCCCCACCGGCGGCGGCTACCTCGACCTGGCCACCCTCTACCGCAACCTGATCAAGGAACTCGCCCTGACCAGCCCCCAGGGCACCCTGCACGTCATGGTCAAGGGCGGCGACTGGGTCTTCGGCTCCCACCTCGTCGACGAGGCCCTCCAGGCCGTGGGCCTCACCCGCACCCAGCTCCCGGCCCGCCTGTTCTGCCCCCAGGTCGTCACCGACACCGGCGCCAAGCTGTCGAAATCCCTCATACGAGAAGGCCGCGCCCCCTTGCCCGAGGGCGCCGCCCCTTGGATGCTCGACACCCGGCAATGGCCCGGCACCGTCACCGACTACGCCGACCAACTGCTCGCCATGGCCGAGACACTGCTCTCCGATCCCCGCCACTTCTTCCGCTCGTACTCGGCCGCAGAAATCGGCCGTCTGATCACTTCACCGTCCCCCAGGAGCGTTCCCTCCCGATGACCGACCGCACCGCCCGCCTCCGCGAGCTCAACCTCTACCGCCAGTACTTCGAGCTCGTTGCCGCAGGTACCAAGACCATCGAGGTGCGGGTCAAGTACCCGCACCTCGCCGACCTCGCCCCGGGCGACACCATCCGCTTCCGTATCAAGGGCACCGACGAGACCTGCGATGTGAACGTCCTCCGCGTCACCGAGTACCCCGACTTCGAAGCCCTTTTTGACGGAGAAGGCCCACCCAATGTCAATCCGACGGCCACCCGCGACCAGCAACTCGCCAATATCCGCACGATCTACGGCCCCGAGAAGGAAGCCCTCGGCGCCCTGGCCATCGCAATGAAGCTCACTCGCTGAATCGCACATGCGCGAAGGACCATCGTCAGTGGCGGAGGGCACGCTGCCGCTATGAGAGCTTCCTCGTCCACCGCACCCGACACTTCCCACACCCCTCGTCCGGGTCGAATCAATGGGTGGTCCCTTGGACGTCGTCCCCATCTCCGCGCTGACCGCATGACAAGGTTGCACAGGGGCCGGGATGGTTCTGTCCGACGGATGACTACGACAGGGCGTGTGCTGTGAACGATCTGGCCAGCGCAATCACCGTCGTGAGGGAAGAACGCAGGCCTTGGTGCCGGGGGACGAACCAGCCACCAAGAATCCGTCCTCACTGATCCTTCCCTCCGGTGGGAGGAAGGCGAAAGGTAGACCACAGGGGCCCCCTGCCAATGGACTCCGCCGAAGCCGGCAGTGATCCGAACGAGGAATATCCGGGTGGTGGACTACCGCGCGGGCGAAGGTTTCCCTGCCCGCCGGTCGCTGGAGGGTCCGCGCCATCCACGCCAAGGCCGATGAGGAGAACTGGGTCGGCCTGGTCCAGCTCCGGGACCTGGGACAAGGTGCTGGCACACTTGACTGCTCGCGCCCACGCGCACGACGAGATCGACTGGACGGTCTCGGTGGACTCGACCGTCAACCGTCCTCACCAGCACGCGACGAGCACAAGCCGTCTTCGTCCTTCACCACGCGTCAGCGTGAGGTTGGAACAGACTCAGTCAACGGTGATGGCTCTGCTGCCCACTTTCTGATGCCTGCTTCGGCGAAGCCGATCACATCAGGAGGCCACGTGTCTTGATCAACAGCTTCGGATGCTGGATGAGCCTTCGAGTTCTCCGAGCCACGGCAGGCAAGGTACGTGCCTGCGCAGGGTTCGATCTGCAGGTACGAAACCGCGGGCGAGGTCAAAGGGGGGAGCGCTATTCAGGCGGTGGCAGTCTCCGGCGAGAACTTCGGCAAAAGCCAACAACTTGCGTCGGGCTGGGTTCTCAAGCAGGTCGGCCGCGGCCTTGGTGCCATTGCTGATCAGCATCGCAGTGCTGATCAGTTCGCTTTTGGCGGCTGGATCGCCGTGGGCAAGAGCACGCGACAAGCGGTCGCGCTCTCCAACTACATGGGCTGCAGCCAGGGAGAGAATCGATGAGGCTGCGATTTCGGCCGGCTCTCCTGCATTGGTCATGGCGTTTGCCAACAAGGGGAGCTCGGCGAATGGGAGCGGATCGACGGTCTCCCACAGGGGTTCCGCGACTCGGAGCCCGACGCATGTTCCCGTGCTGTCCACGCACAGTGGCGGCTGGGCGGATGAGAGTGGTCGCAACTCCCAACGCTCGACACCAGGGTCCGCTATGGAGCCTCTTAGAATCGCGCGGAATGCCTCTCTCAGGGTGTTGATGGAGAGATCGGGAACGTCCAAGCGCACGAGACTGCCCTGGCGTCGAATGTCCAGCACCGAGAATCTGGCCTCCCCAACGGCTTGAAGTATGGCGAGGTCTCGGCTGACGTAGGTCGACTCTCCCGCGCCCCAGTTGATCAAGGATGCGTTTTGCGTGTAGGCTACGGCGACTCCGTGCTCGAATCCGTGGCAGATGGTGCGGGCTCGGATTACAGCGTTGAGTACCGCCTGCAGATCAGTCGGCTGGCCACCTAGAAGGAGTGTGCCGTCGACGGGGTCCCAGCGGAAATCTTCGTGTGCGTTCGCGTTGCGCCAATCAGAGCGGATCGTGGAAGCGAGCAATTTGCAGAGCGGCTGTTCCCCCTCAGCCACCAGCAGGCCTCGTATCGACGCGAGAGAGGCCCCTTGTGGGATCGTCCTGCCCAGCAGTTCCAAGACCACAGTGGCAGTGCGCTTGACATCGCCTTCCAGCGCAGCCCGATGTAAGTCCAGGGCCGCACGCGCCTTCTCTTCCTGGTGCTCCGCCCGGTTGTAGGCATCGCGGTAGGCGATCTGTCCGCGGTGGGAGGACAGCAACTCCCGCTCACGATTGACGTGCCGTGCCATCACCGAACACGTAAGTTCTGGTTCTGACTTCAGATGTGACGCCACCAGATCACGCGACAGGAGAGTGGCGCGGTGCGCCTCCAAAGGGCGGTCGGACAGCGCGAGGACTGCTAGGTGATTGAGCAGTTTCACCGTCAGCGGTAGCGAGTCGTCGATCAAATGCCTCATGCTCCGGCGTAGCCGACGATCGAGTTTCTTCGGATTCTTCGCCCAAGCAGTCAGTAAACGAGCCCGTACCGCTACGCCCGAGCCGTGACTTATTTCCTCGGCCGGAAGTCCAAGCGTTCGTTGGTAGGTGTCTTCGTCAGGAAGGTTGGCCTGATGATGATTCCTGGTCGCAGTCTCCAGAGCCCGTGCAATTGCTTGTGCCGCGTGAGCATGCCTTTGTACCGGAGCCCAGGCGGACTCTAGCCACCCCTGTTTAAGGCAGGCTGTCGGCGTCGGCTGAATCGTGGTTCTGGATCACTTTCCGTGCTCAGGCCACGGAGGGTCACCACAACCGCGATCATGAACGGTCTCGCGCCGCGAGGAGGACCCGCTTGCGGAGC
>NZ_JBHXNW010000103.1:18204-27057 GCF_042717365.1 Streptomyces sp. NPDC058534 | reverse complement strand
CCCGCAGCGGGTGGCGCGTCAACACAGGTCACTTCTGTGGCCGACCGATTCCGCGCCGTTCCGAGGACGGACACCCCCCGGCGCGGCCCCGACCCCCCACCGACCGCAACGCGCTACGCACACCCCCACCGAAGCAGCCACAGGCCGCCGCAGGCATCAGCGTTCGGGATCCGGGCGGCCACCGATCCAGTCCTGGACCACGCGACGTGGGCCGGACCAGCGGCGGTCGTGGTGGTAGGCCCGCAGGCGGGCGCGGGCGCGGGCCCGGGGCCGGCCGGTGTAGAAGCGGCGGGCCCAGGGCGACCCCGGCCGGGCCAGCCGGACCGCGCCGATCAGCGCGATCACGGGCACGATCACGCCGAAGATCGCGAGCCGCGTCTTGCCCTTGACCAGGGCGAGCAACGAGAACAGGAAGTTCGCCGCGACGGTCGTGATGACGCTCGCGCGGTCCCGCAACTCGTCCTGGTCCACCCCGTCGACCCCGAACGGCGTGAACCCGGCGAGGACCAGCCCCACCAGAGCCGCCGTGAGCACCACGACCTCCACGCTCTTGCGCCCCGCCTCGGTCCAGTACACGTCGTCGAGATGCAGGATCAGCGCGAACTCGTCCAGGACCAGCCCCGCCCCGATGCCGAAGACCACGGCCGCGAGGACGGACCCGAACCCGTGCCGTCCCCCCGCGACCGCCCCGAACCCCCCGATGACGGTGAGCAGGACCCCGGGCACCACGTGGTGGATGTGCACCCCGCCCGCCTGGACGTTCCCGAACGGCCCCTTCCCCGCCCGGATCAGCCGGGTGATGACCCGGGTGATCACGAACGTCAGCACGAAGGACGTCAGGGCGAGGAGCAGCGGCAGCTTGCCGGGTTCCACGATGTTCCGCTGCCACCAATCTCCCATATGCGCACTTTATCCCCGCCCCTCGCCAAGGCCCTGCCGGCCACCGCCGGGTACTCTGCGCCGGTGTCCAGGACCCCCTCCCCCGACGGCCTCCGCTTCGCCTTCGGCACCCTCACCGTGTTCCCGGTCAAGGTGACCCGCTGGGACAGGGAGGCGGCACGCGGCGGCATGCTGTGCGCGCCACTGGCCGGGCTGGCCGTCGGCGCCGCCGCCGCCGGCACCGGGCTCCTGCTGCTGTCCCTGGGCGCCGGCAGCCTGCTCGCCGCCGTCGCCACCGCCGCCGTACCCGCCGTACTCACGCGGGGACTGCACCTGGACGGCCTGGCCGACACCGCGGACGGACTGGGCAGCGGCAAGCCCGCCGAGGACGCCCTGCGGATCATGAAGCAGTCGGACATCGGGCCGTTCGGCGTACTCGCCCTGCTGTTCACACTCCTCGCGCAGGTCGCCGCGCTGGCGCAGGCCTACGACGGCTCCTGGGCCCGGGGCGCGCTCGCCGCCGTGGTCTCGGCGACCGCCGCCCGCTTGGCGCTCACGCTGGCCGCCCGCTCCGGGGTGCCCGCCGCCCGCCCGGAGGGACTGGGCGCGGCGGTCGCCGGGGTGGTTCCGGCCGGCGGGGCGCTGGGTGTGGCCGCCGCCGTCACACTGGCGGTCGCGGGCGCGGGCGCGTTCCTGGGCCCGTACGACGTCCCGCGCACGGCACTCGCCGTACTGTGCGCGGTCGCCGCCGCCGAACTGCTGCTGCGCCACTGCGTCCGCCGCTTCGGCGGCGTCACGGGTGACGTCTTCGGCGGCGTCGCGGAGACGGCGGCCACCACGGCACTGGTGGTGTCGGTCCTCGGCTGAGCCCGGAGCCGAGACGCACCGGCCTCAGCAGGCCTCCCGCCACACCCCCAGCTCGTACTTCTTCAGCATCGAACTGAGCCGCATCTCCCGCGACTCGGCGCAGAACCGCTCGGTGGGCAGCTCGTACTCGACGTGGAAGACCGCCTTGTCCGCGTCGATGAACGGCTGGTTGTCGCCGCACTCGCCGTACTGGGCACACTGCTCGTTGACCGCGAAGTCGAAGTCGTCGACCAGTTCGGGGATCTGGTCGAGGTCGTTCTTGAGTCCGACGGCCATCCCGCGTTCGTGGGCGAGTTCAGCGATCAGCCGGTTGTAGCGGAGCTGGTCGTCCGCGGTGAGAGGGAAGCCGGTCTCGTTCCGGTAGCCGTCCATGTTGTCCGGCTCGACGGCGTCGAAGCCCTTCTCCCGGCACATGTCGAGGCGTTCGGCCATCAGCGGCTCCAGGACGTCCGTCGCGCGGATGTCCAGCCACCGCTCACCCTCCCAGCCGTTGCCCTTGCCGAGCACGGACTTGGGGAAGTCACCCGCGTCGGGCCGGAAGTCCTCCCAGGCGCCGGTGGAGAGGTAGCAGATGACCTTGCGGCCGTCGTCGTGCAGAGCGGCGACCGTGGCCTTCGTGTGGTCGAAGCCGTCGATGTCGTAGACCGGCACGTCCACGGAGGTGTCGAGCTTCCCGCTGAGCTGCCACTGCCAGGCGGTGCCGGGCCGCGGCCGCCAGTGGTCCGCGCTGTCCGCGCCGTCCGCTCCGCCCCCGCCGTCAACGGGGGACGAGGTGCAGCCCGCGAGCAGCAGGAGGAGGGCTATCGACAGGGCCGGGCGTCTCACGGGGGTGCTCCAGGGTGTGGGGTGGCGCGGTGGCGTACCCCAGGAATGATCTCTCATCCCGGGTACCCGGCGGGAAACCGCGGCCCCGCGGGAGCGGACGCGCGCGGGCGCGAGCGTAGGCTCGTCCCGGGTGTTCGCCCGCCCGGGCGAGGACCGCGTCGCAGGAGGGATCCAGGGTCGGATGTCGGGCCCGGTCGACCCACCCGCATTCGGCCACACCAGACTTCATACGGAAGCGAGAATTCACCACCGTGACTGCTCTCACTCTCAGCACCGCAGCGGCGCCCGGCCTCCGGGCCGACGCGATCGTGATCGGTGTCGCCAAGGACACGGCATCCAGGTCCCAGGGCCTGGTCGTCGCACCCGGCGCCGAGGCCGTGGACAAGGCGTACGACGGCCGGCTCGCCGGCGTCCTGGAGACCCTCGGTGCCTCCGGCGCCGAGGGCGAGGTGACGAAGCTGCCCGCTCCGTCCGGCTTCAAGGCACCCCTCGTGGTGGCGGTGGGTCTCGGCGCCCAGCCCGAGAAGGACGCCGCCTTCGACGCCGAGGCGCTGCGCAGGGCGGCCGGTGTCGCCGCCCGCACCCTGGCCGGCGCCAAGAAGGCCGCCTTCGCGCTCCCGCTCACCGAGGCCGCCGACGCCGGCGCCGTCGGTGAGGGCGTGCTGCTCGGCGCGTACTCCTTCGACGCCTACAAGGAGAAGGGTGCCGCCAAGGCCAAGAACGGCAAGGCCCCGCTGGCGGAGGCCACGCTGCTCGGCGGCAAGCCCCGCGACAAGGCGTACAAGGCGGCGGTCGAGCGTGCCGCGGCCGTCGCCGAGGAGCTGAACCGCGCCCGCGACCTGGTCAACACCCCGCCGAACGACCTCGACCCGGAGGCGTTCGCGGCGGTCGCGCAGGCCGCGGCCAAGGAGCACGGCATCAAGGTGCAGGTGCTCGACGAGAAGGCGCTGACCAAGGGCGGCTACGGCGGCATCCTGGGCGTCGGTGCCGGTTCGGCGGCGGGTCCGCGGCTGGTGAAGCTGTCGTACACGTCGTCCAAGGCGACGAAGTCCCTGGCGTTCGTCGGCAAGGGCATCACCTACGACTCGGGCGGCATCTCGCTGAAGCCGGCCGGGCACAACGAGACGATGAAGTGCGACATGGCCGGTGCCGCCGCCGTGTTCGCCGCCGTCGTCGCCGCCGCGCGCCTGGGCCTGGAGGTCAACGTGACCGGCTGGCTGGCGCTGGCCGAGAACATGCCCTCGGGCTCCGCGACGCGCCCGGGTGACGTGCTGCGGATGTACAGCGGCAAGACGGTGGAGGTGCTCAACACCGACGCCGAGGGACGGCTCGTGCTCGCGGACGCGCTGTGGGCGGCGTCGCAGGAGAAGCCGGACGCGATCATCGACGTGGCGACGCTGACCGGCGCGATGATGCTGGCGCTGGGCAGCCGGACGTACGGGGTCATGGCGAACGACGACGCGTTCCGCGCCGCGGTGCACGAGGCGGCGGAGGAGGTCGGCGAGCCGGCCTGGCCGATGCCGCTGCCGGAGCACCTGCGCAAGGGGATGGACTCGGCGACCGCGGACATCGCGAACATGGGTGAGCGGATGGGCGGCGGTCTGGTGGCCGGCCTCTTCCTGCGCGAGTTCGTGGGCGAGGGCATCGTCTGGGCGCACCTGGACATCGCGGGCCCGGCGTTCAACGAGAGCGGGCCGTTCGGGTACACGCCGAAGGGCGGCACGGGTACGGCGGTGCGGACGCTGGTGCGGGTTGCCGAACTGGCGGCTGCGGGTGACTTGGGCTAGGGGCGCCTGAGAGCTCGGGGGTGCGGGTGATCGGGCGGCTGCGGGTCCGTCGTGACTTGTCGCGCCCACGCGGCGGAGCCGCAGATCAGATACAGCCCCGCGCCCCTGGGGGCGTCACCTCGTCCTGCGTCGCGGGAGAACGTGGGGCGTCTCACACCCCGGCCCCACGTCTCTTTCGGCTCCCACAAGTGCGAAGATGGAGCCCGGCAGGACAGGGCCCACCCAAGGGCCGAGAACAATGAGCGGCCGGACACCAGCCGCCGACCGGTCACTGGAGACCGGCGTGGCGCACATGCATGGAGGACGTGACGTGGCGAACGACGCCAGCACCGTTTTCGACCTAGTGATCCTCGGCGGTGGCAGCGGTGGTTACGCCGCGGCCCTGCGCGGGGCGCAGCTGGGCCTGGACGTCGCCCTGATCGAGAAGGGCAAGGTCGGCGGTACCTGCCTGCACAACGGCTGCATTCCTACGAAGGCCCTGCTGCACGCGGGCGAGATCGCCGACCAGGCCCGCGAGAGCGAGCAGTTCGGTGTGAAGGCCACCTTCGAGGGCATCGACATGGCGGCCGTCCACAAGTACAAGGACGACGTGATCTCGGGCCTGTACAAGGGCCTGCAGGGGCTCATCGCCTCGCGCAAGGTGACCTACATCGAGGGCGAGGGCCGGCTGTCCTCGCCGACCTCCGTGGACGTGAACGGTCAGCGCGTCCAGGGCCGCCACATCGTGCTGGCGACCGGCTCCGTGCCGAAGTCGCTGCCCGGCCTGGACATCGACGGCGACCGGATCATCTCCTCCGACCACGCCCTCAAGCTCGACCGCGTGCCGAAGTCCGCGATCGTGCTGGGCGGCGGCGTCATCGGCGTCGAGTTCGCCTCCGCGTGGAAGTCCTTCGGCGCCGACGTCACGGTCATCGAGGGCCTCAAGCACCTCGTGCCGGTCGAGGACGAGAACAGCTCCAAGCTGCTGGAGCGCGCCTTCCGCAAGCGCGGCATCAAGTTCAACCTGGGCACCTTCTTCGAGAAGGCGGAGTACACCCAGGACGGCGTCAAGGTCACCCTCGCCGACGGCAAGCAGTTCGAGGCCGAGGTCCTGCTCGTCGCCATCGGCCGCGGCCCGGTCTCCCAGGGCCTGGGCTACGAGGAGGCCGGGGTCGCCATGGACCGCGGCTTCGTCCTCGTCGACGAGTACATGCGGACCAACGTCCCGACCGTCTCCGCCGTCGGTGACCTCGCTCCCACCCTCCAGCTCGCGCACGTCGGCTTCGCCGAGGGCATCCTGGTGGCGGAGCGGCTCGCCGGCCTGAAGACCGTCCCGGTCGACTACGACGGCGTGCCGCGGGTGACGTACTGCCACCCGGAGGTCGCCTCCGTGGGCATCACCGAGGCCAAGGCCAAGGAGATCTACGGCGCGGACAAGGTCGTCGCCCTGAAGTACAACCTGGCCGGCAACGGCAAGAGCAAGATCCTCAAGACCGCGGGTGAGATCAAGCTCGTGCAGGTCAAGGACGGTGCCGTGGTCGGCGTCCACATGGTCGGCGACCGTATGGGCGAGCAGGTCGGCGAGGCTCAGTTGATCTACAACTGGGAGGCGCTGCCGGCCGAGGTGGCCCAGCTCGTGCACGCCCACCCGACGCAGAGCGAGGCGATGGGCGAGGCGCACATGGCGCTGGCCGGCAAGCCGCTGCACTCCCACGACTGACCTCCCTCGGTCATTGGGCGCGACGACACAGACTTCCGCAATTTCGTAAGGAGCAACCGAAACCATGGCGGTTTCCGTAACCCTTCCGGCGCTCGGCGAGAGCGTCACCGAGGGCACCGTCACCCGTTGGCTGAAGGCCGAGGGTGAGCGCGTCGAGGCCGACGAGCCGTTGCTCGAGGTCTCGACCGACAAGGTCGACACCGAGATCCCGGCACCCGCGTCGGGCGTGCTGTCCTCCATCAAGGTCGCCGAGGACGAGACCGTCGAGGTCGGCGCCGAGCTGGCGCTGATCGACGACGGCACCGGCGCCCCGGCCGCCGAGCAGGCCGAGCAGGCCCCGCAGGCCGAGCAGGCCGAGCAGGCCGCCGAGCCCGCCCCCGAGCCCGCCGCTGCCGCCCCCTCCACCGAGCAGGCCGCCCCGGCGCCCGCTCCGAGCGCCGAGCAGTCCGGCGGCGGCTCCGCCGAGGGCACGGACGTCGTCCTGCCCGCGCTCGGCGAGTCCGTCACCGAGGGCACCGTCACGCGCTGGCTGAAGTCGGTCGGCGACAGCGTCGAGGCCGACGAGCCGCTCCTTGAGGTGTCCACCGACAAGGTCGACACCGAGATCCCCGCCCCCGCGTCCGGCACCCTGCTGGAGATCGTGGTCGGCGAGGACGAGACCGCCGAGGTCGGCGCCAAGCTCGCCGTCATCGGCGAGGCGGGTGCCGCTCCGGCCGCCGCCCCGGCCCAGGAGGCTCCCGCTCAGGAGGCTCCGGCCCAGGAGGCCAAGCCCGAGCCCACCCCGGCTCCGGAGCCGGCTCCCGCGCAGGCCGCCCCGGCTCCGGCCCCGCAGGCGCCCCCGGCTCCCGCCCCGCAGCCGGCCGCCCCGGCTCCGGCTGCCACCCAGGCCGCTCCCGCCGCCGCCCAGCCGACGGACGAGGGCGCCTACGTCACCCCGCTGGTGCGCAAGCTCGCCGCCGAGAACGGCGTCGACCTGTCCACCGTCAAGGGCACCGGCGTCGGCGGCCGTATCCGCAAGCAGGACGTCATCGCCGCCGCCGAGGCAGCGAAGACCGCCCCGGCTCCGGCCGCCGCCCCTGCCGCGCCCGCTGCGAAGAAGGCCCCCACCCTGGAGGCCTCCCCGCTGCGCGGCCAGACCGTCAAGATGCCCCGCATCCGCAAGGTCATCGGCGACAACATGGTCAAGGCGCTGCACGAGCAGGCCCAGCTGTCGTCGGTCGTCGAGGTCGACGTCACCCGCCTGATGAAGCTGCGCGGCCGGGCCAAGGACGCGTTCGCGGCCCGAGAGGGCGTCAAGCTCTCGCCGATGCCGTTCTTCGTCCGGGCCGCCGCCCAGGCGCTGAAGGCGCACGCGCCGATCAACGCCAAGATCAACGAGGCCGAGGGGACCATCACCTACTTCGACACCGAGAACATCGGTATCGCGGTGGACTCCGAGAAGGGCCTGATGACCCCGGTCATCAAGAACGCCGGTGACCTCAACCTGGCCGGCATCGCCAAGGCGACCGCCGACCTGGCGGGCAAGGTACGGGCCAGCAAGATCAGCCCGGACGACCTGGCCGGTGCGACCTTCACCATCAGCAACACCGGTTCGCGCGGCGCGCTGTTCGACACGATCATCGTGCCGCCGGGCCAGGTGGCCATCCTCGGCATCGGTGCCACGGTCAAGCGTCCGGCCGTCATCGAGACGGAGGAGGGCACGGTCATCGGCGTCCGCGACATGACGTACCTGACCCTGTCCTACGACCACCGCCTGGTGGACGGCGCCGACGCCGCCCGCTACCTGACGGCGGTCAAGGCGATCCTGGAGGCGGGCGAGTTCGAGGTCGAGCTCGGCCTGTAGTCCCCTCGCCAATGGCCTGTACGGTGCCCCCGCCCGGAGTTCTCCGGACGGGGGCACCGTCACGTTTCGGCGAGGGCACGCTGTGTAAGTCTCGTCTCACCTGCGTCAAAGCGCCCCCGTGCGCCCTTCCCGCCCGCCGGGACGGCCGTATTGTTACTCAACGTCAAACGCCCCAGGGTCCCTCCCGTCGCCCGACCACCGCCCCTCAACGAGGCCCTTACGGGCCGCTGTACTGGATTCCAGGCCCCTCCCGAAGGAGCTCTCATGACCGCGCCCGTCGTCCACTCGCTGCGCGAACAGATCCGCGAGCACATCCTGGAAGGGATCATCAGCGGACGCTGGCAGCCGGGCGAGCGGATCGTGGAGCGCCGGATCGCCACCGAGCTGGAGGTCAGCCAGACGCCGGTGCGGGAGGCGCTGCGGGAGCTGGAGTCGCTGCGGCTGATCGAGTCGGCGCCGAACAAGGGCGTCCGCGTGCGCAATCTGACCGCCGCGGACCTGGAGGAGAGCTACCCGGTCCGGGCCGGTCTGGAGGCCATCGCGGCGGAGCTGGCGGCGGAGCGGCTGGCCGTGGACTGCTCGGCCCTGGAACCGCACGTCGCGGCGCTGTACGAGGCCGACAGGGTCTCCGACGGCACGGGCCAGGTACGGCACACGGTGGGTTTCCACCGGGAGCTGGTCCGGGCCGCGGGCAACTCGGTGCTGCTGCACACGTGGGAGGGGCTGGGCATCGAGGTGTTCACCGCGCTGTCGATACGGTGGCTGGGCACGGTGCAGCAGTCGTACGCGGAGGAGCACGAGGAGCTGGTCGCAGCCTTCCGCCGCCGGGACCCCCGCATCCCCGAGATCGTCAAGGCGCACGTCCTCGGCTGCGCGCCCCGCGCCTGACCGACCCTGGGGGCTGCGCCCCCAGACCCCCCGATTCCGCGCAGTTCCCCGCGCCCCTTCAGGGG
>NZ_JBHXNW010000103.1:0-18194 GCF_042717365.1 Streptomyces sp. NPDC058534 | reverse complement strand
TATCTCCTCTCGCCCCCGGCCCGCGCCGGCGCCCCCGGCGCCGCCGCGCCGGGGGGGGCCCCCCCCCCCCCCCCCCCCCCCCGCCCCCCCCCCCCCCCCCCCCCCGGCCCCCCGGGGCTGTGTTCGATATGCGGCTCCGCCGCGTGGGCGCGATCAGCCACAGCGCACCCGCACCCGCCACACAACCGAACCCCCCGAGCTCATCCGCGCCCACCCCACCTCACCTGCACAAACCCCCCCGACAGCAACCGTCACTCCGTGCCATCGCCGAAGGCACCCCGTGCCGACTTTCTCGTAATCAAGAGGTTTTGCCCCTCAACCCTTTGATCGATCATCGATCAGGGAGTTACAGTCACCGACGGGCTTGCACCCAAGCCTCACGCCCTGTCCTGCCAAAGACCTAGGGCACCCCCGAACCCTTGCCGATGAGGGAACCCCCTTCGACTGAGGAAGGCGGCGACATGACCGACCCCAAAGCCATCCAGCCGAGCGAGCTCGACCAGCTCCCGGACCGCGACCCCGAGGAGACCGCCGAGTGGCAGGCCTCCCTGGACGCCGTCACCAAGGCGGCCGGGCCGCACCGTGCCGCGTACTTGATGCGCCGCACACTGGAGCGCGCCGAGGGCGCCGGCCTGGCGCTGCCGAAGCTGCTGGAGACGGACTACGTCAACTCCATCCCGACCGCCGACGAGCCCGCTGTGGACGGCGACGAGGACCTGGAGCAGCGGATCACCGCCTGGAACCGCTGGAACGCGGCCGCCATGGTGACCCGCGGCAGCAAGCACGGCGTCGGCGGCCACATCGCCACCTTCGCCTCCGCGGCCTGGCTCTACGAGACCGGCTTCAACCACTTCTTCAAGGGCAAGGAGGGTGACGGCTCCGGCGACCAGCTCTACATCCAGGGCCACGCCTCCCCCGGCATCTACGCCCGCGCTTTCCTCGACGGCCGGCTGACCGAGGACCACCTCGACAACTTCCGCCGCGAGTCCGGCGGCAACGGACTGCCGTCCTACCCGCACCCGCGCCGCCTGCCCTGGCTGTGGGAGTTCCCCACGGTCTCCATGGGCCTCGGGCCGATCTCCGCGATCTACCAGGCGCGGTTCAACCGCTACCTGACCAGCCGCGGCATCAAGGACCTGACCAACTCCCACGTGTGGGCGTTCCTCGGCGACGGCGAGATGGACGAGCCGGAGTCCACCACCGCGCTCACCCTCGCCTCCCGCGAGGGCCTGGACAACCTGACCTTCGTCATCAACTGCAACCTGCAGCGCCTCGACGGTCCGGTCCGCGCCAACTTCAAGATCGTGCAGGAGCTGGAGGCCCAGTTCCGCGGCGCCGGCTGGAACGTCGTCAAGAGCCTGTGGGGCACGGCGTGGGACGAGCTGTTCCAGCTCGACACGAACGGCGCGCTCGTACGCCGGCTGCGCGAGGTACCCGACGCGCAGGTGCAGACGTACCAGACGCGCGACGCCGCCTACATCCGCGAGGACTTCTTCGGCAAGGACCCGGAGCTCGCCGCGATGGCGAAGCTGCTGTCCGACGACAAGATCCTCGAGTGTTTCCACTACTCGCGCGGCGGCCACGAGTCCCGCAAGGTCTACGCCGCGTACCGGGCCGCGCTCGCCCACAAGGGCGCGCCGACCGTGATCCTGGCCCAGACGGTCAAGGGCCACACCCTCGGCACGGGCTTCGCCTCCAAGAACGCCAACCACCAGATGAAGAAGCTCTCGGTGGACGAGTTCAAGGACATGCGCGACCTGCTCGGCCTGCCGATCAAGGACAGCGACTTCACCGACGGCGTCGTCCCCTACGGCCGCCCCGGCGCCGACTCCCCCGAGGTCCGCTACCTCCAGGAGCGCCGTGCCGCCCTCGGCGGTCCGGCCCCGGCCCGCCGTGTGCACCCGGTCGCGCCGCTGCCCGCGCCCGCCGAGAAGGCGTTCGCGTCCTTCGACAAGGGCTCCGGCTCGCAGAGCGTGGCCACCACCATGGCCTTCGTCCGGCTGGTCAAGGACCTGGTCCGGGACAAGGAGACCGGCAAGCGCTGGGTGCCGATCGTCCCCGACGAGGCGCGCACCTTCGGCATGGAGAGCCTCTTCCCGTCCCTCGGGATCTACTCCCCCAAGGGCCAGACGTACGAGCCGGTCGACCGCGACCAGCTGATGTACTACAAGGAGGCCAAGAACGGCCAGATCCTCAACGAGGGGATCACCGAGGCCGGTTCGATGGCCGACTTCATCGCCGCTTCGACGTCGTACGCGACGCACGGCGAGACGATGATCCCGTTCTACATCTTCTACTCGATGTTCGGCTGGCAGCGCACGGCCGACCAGATGTGGCAGCTCGGCGACCAGCTCGGCCGCGGCTTCCTGGTCGGCGCCACGGCCGGCCGGACCACGCTGACCGGTGAGGGCCTCCAGCACGCGGACGGCCACTCCCCGGCCATCGCGGCGACCAACCCGGCCGCGATGACATACGACCCGGCATTCGCGTACGAGGTCGCGGCGATCGTCAAGGACGGTCTGCGCCGGATGTACGGCGAGGCGGCCCCGGGCGAGGACCCGAACGTCTTCTACTACCTGACCGTCTACAACGAGCCGATGCCGCAGCCGGCCAAGCCGTCCGGCGCCGGTGTGGACGAGGGCATCGTCAAGGGCCTGTACCGCTTCAACACGGCGGAGTCGGCGGGCCTGACCCCGGCGGCGAACGCCCCGCGCATCCAGCTGCTGTCCTCCGGTACGGCGATCCACTGGGCGCTGAAGGCGCAGCGGCTGCTCGCCGAGGAGTGGGGTGTGGCCGCCGACGCGTGGTCCGCGACCTCCTGGACGGAGCTGCGCCGGGACGCGATGGACGCCGACGCGGCGCTGCTGCGCGGCGAGGAGCGGGTGCCGTACGTCCGCCGGGCGCTCCAGGGCGCCGAGGGCCCGGTCCTCGCGGTCTCCGACTACATGCGCCAGGTCCCGGACCAGATCGCGCAGTGGGTCGAGCAGGACTACTCGTCGCTCGGTGCCGACGGCTTCGGCCTGTCGGACACCCGTGACGCCGCCCGCCGGCACTTCGGTGTCGACGCCGAGTCCATCGTGGTCGCGGCCCTGGCCCAGCTCGCCCGGCGCGGCGAGGTCAAGGCGACGGCCGTGAAGGAGGCGCGCGAGCGCTACGGCCTGTAAGGCCGGTCACGACCCGAGGAGGCCCCCGCCGCGGCGGGGGCCTCCTGCATGATGTGGGGATGCGCGCTGCCCGCCTCATCAAGATGGTGCTGCTCCTCCAGTCCCGCCCGGCCATGACGGCCGCCGAGCTGGCCCGGGAGCTGGAGGTCTCCGAGCGGACCGTGACGCGGGACGCGCAGGCGCTGTCGGAGGCCGGGGTCCCGGTGTACGCCGAGCGCGGGCGGGCCGGGGGCTACCGGCTGATCGGCGGCTACCGGACGCGGCTGACCGGGCTGGCGCGGGGCGAGGCCGAGGCGTTGTTCCTGTCCGGGGTGCCGGGCGCGCTGCGCGAGATGGGCCTGGAGGACGCGGCCTCGGCGGCCCGGCTGAAGGTGTCGGCGGCGCTGCTCCCGTCGCTGCGGGACGCCTCCCGTACGGCGGCGCAGCGCTTCCATCTGGACGCGCCGAACTGGTTCCGGGAGCCCCGCACGCCCGAGCTGCTGCCGGCGGTCGCGGACGCGGTCTGGGACGACCGGCCGATCGCGGCGCGCTACCGGCGTGCGCAGGACGAGGTGGTCCGGGAGCTGGAGCCGTACGGGCTCGTGCTGAAGGCGGGAGTCTGGTACCTGTGCGCGCGGGTCGCGCGGGAGGCGGACGGCGGGCCGTACCGGGTGTACCGGATCGACCGGTTCACGGCGGTGGATCCGGGCGAGGAGCGTTTCGCGCGGGACGACGATTTCGACCTGCCCGCGTTCTGGGCGGAGCGGGCCGAGCAGTTCGCGCGGTCGATCCTGCGGGCGCGGGTCGTGGTGCGGCTGTCGGAGCGGGGCGTGCGCGGGCTCCCGTACGCCGTGGACGCGCTGTCGGCCCGGGAGGCGCTGGCGGCGGCCGAGGGGCCGGACGCGGACGGGTGGGTGACGGTGACGCTGCCGGTGGAGTCGGAGGAGGTCGCGCACACCCAGCTGACCGGGCTGGGGCCGGAGGTGGAGGTGCTGGCGCCGGAGGGGCTGCGGGACCGGTTCGCCGGTGACGCCCGGCGGCTCGCCGGGCTGTACGCCGGCGCGGGGCCCAGCGGCGGCTGACGATTCCCGCGCGGTAGTTCTCGGACGGTCCGCACGGTGATTCCCGCATAACGATCCGCCGCACTCCGCGTGCGTCGCACCCCCGCAGGGCCGATGCTGGACCCGTGATGGACGAGACGGAGTTCTGGGAGCTGATCGACGCCGCCCGGCAGGGCGCCGACGGCGATCCCGAGGACCAGGCCGACCTGCTGGTGGACCGGCTCCTCACGATGGACCCGGACCTGGTGCTCGACTTCGCCCGCCACTTCGAGGCCCGTTACAACCGCGCCTGCACCTGGGACCTGTGGGGCGCGGCGTGGGTGCTGCTGGGCGGGGCCAGCGACGACGCGTTCGACTTCTTCCGCTGCTGGCTGATCGGCCAGGGCCGGGAGGTGTACGAGGGCGCGGTGCACGAGCCCGACTCGCTCGCCGAGCTGCTGGACGACTTCGACGAGGAGCTGGACGGCGACGGGGAGGAGCTGGGCTACGCGGCCGACGAGGCCTACGAGCAGCTCACCGGCACCGTCGCCCCCGACCTCGGCATCGCGCCCGCGCCGGCTGAGCCGCTGGGCAAGGCGATCGACCTGGAGAGTGACCGGGCCCTCGCGGCACGCCTGCCCCGCCTGTGGGAGCGGTTCGGACCGGAGTGACGTGGCCGCGCCCGGCGCGCCCGCGCGCCCCGGGCGCCGGCCCGCGCGCTCGGGGGCCGGCCTGCGCGGCGGGGGCTGGCGGATGCGGCCGAGGGGGCAGCCGATGCGGCCGCGGCTCAGCCCGCGCGGCCATGGACCAGCCCGCACGACCTGGAGCCAACCCGCAGCCATGGACCAGCCCTCACGACCACGAGCCAACCCGCAGCCATGGACCAGCCCGCGCGACCGGAGGTCAGCCCGCGGCCGTGGGTCAGCCCGTGCGGCCCTGGAGGCGGGCCGCCGTCTGCCGGATCTCCGGGAGGCGCTCGGAGAGGGCGGCGCCGGGGCAGCTGGTCTGGTAGCCGTCGTCGTGGCCCGCGACCGCGGGCAGGGTCGCCGTGGCGCCCGCCGCGTACCGGCTGAGCCCGTTGCTGGAGACCAGGGCGACCCTCGCGTGCGGGTCGGTGTCGGTCTCGCCGAGTTTCCAGGCGGCCACGGCGGCGATCGCGTCGGTCAGCGCGTCCGGCACGGGTACGCCCGCGGTGAAGGTGCCGAGGGCCGCGATCCCGGTGGTGCGGTGGTTGAAGCCCTGGGTGTGGGCGCCGGTGACGGGGCGGTCGGCGCCGCCGGCGCGGCCCTCGTAGACGGTGCCGCAGCGGTCGACGATGAAGTTGTAGCCGATGTCGTCCCAGTCCCGGGCGCCGGTATGCCCCATGTACACGCCGCGCAGGATGGCCGGCGCGTCGGCGCAGTCGTAGCCGTCCGGCGTGTCCGTGTGGTGGACGAAGACGGCGAGGATCTTGTCGTCGTAGCGCGGGGCCGGCTGCTCGTGGGCGGCCCCGCCCAGCCAGACCGACCGGGGCACGATGGCCGGCCGGGGCGCGGCGTGCCGGTCGGCGGCGACGGGGGCGGTCTGCGTGGCGGCCGCCTGTTCGACCCCGTTCGCGCAGAGGAACAGCGCGGCGACGGCGGCCAGGCCGGGCAGCGCGCCGAGCACCGCCCGCAGCGCACGCGGCATCCCGGCGGCACCGGGTATGGAGGCGCGGGCAGCATCCGGCCCGGGAACGGCACGCCGCTCCCGGGCCCCGCGCGGTCGGAGGGGACGCATGGTCCCACTGTCCGGCGGATCGGGTCCGTCCGCGATGTGTGCTGTGCCACCCGGTGGAACCATCGTCCTGGTCCACGACGTTTTCCGGTTGATCGCACGTGCTCGCTCGGGTGACCGTTTCCGGTCGGTCGCGTGGCGCGGTCTGATCATCGGGGCCGTACGGCACGTACTGAGGGTTCCCGGGGTCCGGTGGTGGAAAGGCGGCTCGCGTGGACCTGCTCGACGTTCTGCTGGTGCTGGTGGTGCTGGCCTACGCCGCGTCCGGATACCGGCGCGGGCTGGTGGCCGGCTGTGTCTCGCTGGCCGGTTTCGTGGGCGGTGCGGCGCTCGGCGTGTGGATCCTGCCCTGGGTCACGGATCTCGTGACGCCGGGCTCGACGTCGGCGACGGTGCTCGCCGTGGTCACGGTGCTGCTGCCGGCGATCGTGGTGCACGAGCTGGCGGGGCGGCTGGCGCTGCGACTGCGCCGGGAGCTGGGCGCCGGTCCGCTCAGGGTGGCCGACGGGGTCGGCGGGGCGGCGGCGAACGCGGTGGCGGCGCTGATCGTGGCGTGGGTGGCGGCCAGTGTGCTGGCGGCGTCCTCGTCCTCGCTGCTCACCTCGGCGATCCGGGACTCGACGCTGCTGGGCGCCGTGCAGCGGGCGATGCCGGACACCACGCCGGCGTGGTTCTCGGGGGCGACGTCCGCGCTGACCGAGGCCGGTTTCCCGCAGGTCTTCAACCCGTTCGAGAACGAGGCGACGGCGCAGGTCGCCGAGCCCTCCGGGGACAGCGTGACGGCGGCGGCGACCCGGGCGGCCAAGCTCAGCACGGTGAAGGTGGAGGGCGTCACCGGCACCCAGGGCCGGGAGGGCAGTGGCTTCGTGTTCGCGCCGGAGCGGGTGATGACCAACGCCCACGTGGTGGCCGGCATCGACGACCCGACCGTGCGGATCGGCGGGGTGGGCCCGTCGTACGAGGCACGCGTGGTGCTGTTCGACCCGGGCAAGGACGTGGCCGTGCTGTATGTCCCGGATCTGTCCGCGCCCGTCCTGCCGTTCGACGACGACGCGGAGCGCGGTGACGCCGCGGTGGTCGCGGGCTATCCGCAGGACGGCGACCTGGACCTGCGGGCGGCGACGGTGGCGAACCGGATGCGGGCGACCGGCCAGAACATCTACAGCGACGCGAACGTCACCCGGGAGATCTACTCGATCCGCTCCACGGTCCGCCCCGGCAACTCGGGCGGGCCGCTGCTGACCACCGACGGCCGGGTGTACGGCGTGGTGTTCGCCCGCTCCACCTCCGACGCCGGGACCGGCTACGTGCTGACCGCGGCCGAGGTGGCCACCGACGCGGAGCGCGCCGCGGACGCGACGGAGGCGGTGGACACGGGCGAACCGGTCACGTCGTGACCGGCGACGGCTCCCGCACGGTCAGGAACCGGCCCATCGTCACGTCGTCGACGTACGCGCCGCCGAGGTAGAACTCCTCGGGCTGCACGCCCTCGACGACGAAGCCCTCGGACTCGTAGAGCTTCCGGGCGGTGGTGTTGTGGCCGAGGACGCGCAGGGTGAGGCGGCGGGCGCCGAGGCGGCGGGCCTCCGCGACGGCGGCGCGGACCAGCGCGCGGCCGACGCCGCCCCCGCGGGCCGTGTCGGCGACGGCGAGGCCGCGGATCTGGCGTACGTGGGCGTTGGCGGCCAGTTCCGTGGGGAAGCCGAGGCGGACGTAACCGACGACGGCGCCGTCGAGTTCGGCGACGAGGTGGTCGGCGGGGCCCGAGTGCGGGCGGAAGAAGGGGTCGTCCGGTCCCGGCGGGGGCGAGACGGCGTGCAGGAGCGACCAGGTGTCGCGGTCGAGCCGGCGCAGCGGCTCCTCGTCGTCGGACCTGGCGGGACGTATGTGCGGAGCTGGCATGACGGCCACTGTACGACGCGGACGCGGGCACCGGTCCGCCGCTTTTCCCGGCCCACCCGGCAGGATGGGCGCATGGACTTGGAACGTTCCCGCATCGTGGTGGCCGGCGCGTCCGGTCTCATCGGCAGCGCACTGGTGCGGTCCCTGACCGCGGACGGACACAAGGTGGTGCGGCTGGTACGCCGTGCGCCCCGGAGTGCGGACGAGGTCCGCTGGGACCCGGAGAACGGGCGGGTGGACGCGGCCGGGCTCGCGGGCTGCGACGCCGTGGTCAACCTGGCCGGCGCCGGGGTGGGCGACCGCCGCTGGTCCGACGCGTACAAGACACGCATCCGCAGCAGCCGGGTGCACGGCACTACGGCGCTCGCGGAGGCCGTCGCGGCGATGGAACGCCCGCCGCGGGTCTTCGTGAACGGCAGCGCGATCGGCTACTACGGGGAGACCGGCGACCGGGCCGTGGACGAGAGCGCGCCCGCCGGTGAGGGCTTCCTGCCGGCCCTGTGCGTGGAGTGGGAGGCCGCCGCGGCGCCCGCCCAGGAGGCGGGCGTACGGACCGTCTTCTCCCGGACGGGGCTGGTCGTCGCGAGCGGCGGCGGGGCCTGGGGGCGGCTCTTCCCGCTGTTCAAGGCCGGGCTCGGCGGACGGCTGGGCGACGGGTCCCAGTACTGGTCGTTCGTGGCGCTGCACGACGAGGTGGCGGCGATCCGGCACCTGCTGGACCGCGAGGACCTGTCAGGACCGTTCAACCTGACGGCCCCGCATCCGCTGACGAACCGTGAGATCACCGTGGCCATGGGCCGGGTGCTGCACCGCCCGACGCCCTTCCCGGTGCCCGCGCCGGTGCTGCGCGCCGCGCTCGGCGAGATGGCCGGCGACGTGCTGGGCAGCGCCCGGGTCCTGCCGGCCCGTCTCCAGGAGTCGGGGTTCCGGTTCGCGTTCCCGGAGATCGACGGGGCGATCCGGGCGGCGCTGTGAGGTGCGGATGTGACCACTCCGCGCCGCTGTGCGACCGCTGTGCGACCGTGCCCTGTCCCTGCGCGACTCCCCCTGTCCGTTTCTGGTCCTAACCTCGTCTCGAACTCGGGTATCCCTCAAGCCGGTTGGGGGCATGACGTCTCCAGCGGCCGCGCAACCTCGAGGAGGGGCACGTGCTTGAGCCCGCGTACCAGGCGGACGTCGTCGTCGTGGGGGCCGGGATCGCCGGACTCGCCGCGGCGCATCGGCTGACCAGCGCAGGAGTGACGACCACGGTCCTGGAGGCCGCCCATGCGGTGGGCGGCCGGCAGGCGACCGAGAAGGTCGACGGATTCCGGCTCGACAGAATCGGACAACTGCTGTCCACGGCGTATCCCGAACTGCGCCGCACCCCCGGGCTCGACGGCCTCGCGCTGCTGCCCTTCGCCCCCGGGGTCCTGCTGCACAGCGAGGGCCGGCACCACCGCGCGGGCGCCCCGGCGGGTGTACGGGGCGCAAGGGGCGCACTCCACGCGGTGCGCGCCCTCGCGAGCGCCCCCCGGTCGATCCCCGCGCCCCGGCGCACGGGCGGCCCTCCCGGGGCGTACGGCAGGCCCGTGCCCACGCCCCGCGTCCGCGCCGGCGCTCCGCTCGGCACCGCCGTCGACCAGGCCCGGCTCGGCGCCGCGCTGTCGCGGCTCGCGAGCACGCCGGTGGAACGGCTGCTGGCCCGCCCGGAGCTGCCCGCCGCCCGGGCCCTCGCCGCGCGCGGACTGCCGGCCCGGACGGTGGACGGCTTCCTGCGTCCGCTGCTCGCCGCCCTGCTGTGCGACCCGGACCTCACGACCTCCAGCCGGTGCGCGGACCTCGCGCTGCGCGCCTTCGCCGCCGGACGCCTCGGCCTGCCCGAGGGGGGTGCCGAAGCCCTGCCCGAGCACCTGGCCCGCTCGCTCCCGCCGGGCACCGTGCACACCGGCGTCCGGGTCACCTCGGTCGCCACCAACGCCGTGACCACCGCGGAGCACGGGGTCATCCGCTGCCGTGCCGTCCTGGTGGCGACGGACGCCCGCGCGGCGGCCGCGCTGCTGCCGGGGCTGCGGGTCCCGGACTTCCACCCGGTGACGGTGGTGCACCACACCACCGACGAACCCCCGTCGACCGGCGCGTCCCTGCTGCTCGACGCCGACCGGGGCGGCCCGGTCGCCCACACGGCGGTGGTCAGCCACGTGGACCCGTCCAGGGCACCGGCCGGACGCGCCCTGGTCTCCTCGACGGTCCTCGGCCCGCCCCCGTCCGACGTGGACACCGCCGTACGCATCCACCTGTCCCGCCTCTACGGCACCCCGACCGCCCGCTGGGAGACCCTCGCCGTGCACCACACGCCCGAGGCGGTCCCCGCGATGCGCCCGCCGCACGACCCGCGCCGGCCCGTGCGGCTGCTGGCCGGCCTGTACGTGTGCGGCGACCACCGCGACACCAGCACCGTCCAGGGCGCCCTGCACTCGGGCCACCGCGCCTCGACGGCGATCCTGACGGACCTGGGCGCGGGCCGGCCGATGCACTCGGCGGAGCCGGCGGGGTCGGCGCGGGCGGCGTAGGGCTTGTCAGACAGGCCCTATGGCCCGGTGGTCACCCCAGCGCGGCGACCTTGTCCCGGTAGCCGCGTGCCGGGGGCGCGTCCCGGTACGGCTCCAGGCGTCGTTCGAAGTCGCGGACGTACTCCGCGGCCCGCACCGAGCGCATCTCGGCCGCCTGTCCGGCCGCCTCGGCGGCCAGCTGGCAGGCCTGGTCGAGTTCGCCGAGGCCGAGGCGGGCGGTGGCCAGGACCACCCGGCAGAACAGCCGGCTGCGGGCGTAGACGGGGGCGCGCAGCTGCAGCGAGCGTTCCGCGTGCTGGGCGGCGGCGCGGAACTGCTGCAGATCGCGGTGGCAGTGCCCGAACTCGTCGGCGAGCTGCGCCTCGTCGAAGAAGCGCGCCCAGTGCGGCACCTCGTCGCCCGGCCGCGCGGTCTCCAGCGCCCGCTCGGCCCGCACCAGGGCGGCGGTGCAGGCCCGCACCTCGCCGAGCAGGCCGTGCGCCCGCGCCTCGGCGGCGTGCAGCAGCGCCTGCACGACCGGTGGCGCGGAGGTCCCGACGCCCTGCTGCGCCACCCGCGCGAGCTGCACGGCCTCACGCCCGTGGCCCAGGTAGACGGCCTGGCGGCTCATGGTGACCAGCACGTACGAGCCGTACGCCCGGTCGCCCGCCGCCTGCGACAGCCGCAGCGCCTGCACGAAGTAGCGCTGGGCGAGGCCGTGCGCCGCGATGTCGTACGACGTCCAGCCCGCGAGCCGGGTGAGGTCCGCGGCGGCGCCGAACAGCCGGCGGCCGGTCTGCTCGCCGTAGGTGCCGCGCAGCATCGGCTCCAGCTCGTGCTCCAGGTACCGCACCAGCGCCTGCCTGGCGTGCCCGCCGCCGTACCGGTCGTCCAGGCTGCGGAACAGCTCGCCGACCGAGCGCAGCGCGGCGAGGTCGCCGCCGGTGACCTTCTGGCCGGGGCCGCGCTCGGCCGGGGACCTGCGCCGGGACGGGGCGAGCGGGATGGCCGGGAGCCGTGGAGTCGCCGGGCGGCCCTGCGCCGGGATGCGGAGGGGCACCTCGGCGCGGCCCACCTTGTCGTCGGCGCGGCCGATCAGCCAGTCCCGGCTGGGCACGACGAGCCCGGCCGGGGTGAAGGCGATCTTCCGCAGCTCGGCGTGGCTGCCGGAGTCCTTGCGCCACAGCCCGCCGACGATGTCGACGGCCTCGTCGGGGCTGCCGGCGAACTCCAGACCGGCGTAGACCGGCGCGCAGGCGTCCAGGCCGAGGTCCTGGGCGGTGAGGCGGCGGCCCAGGCGCCGGGTGAAGACCTCGGCGATCAGCGCCGGGGTGGTGCCGCGGGGCTGCTGGCCGCGCAGCCACCGGGTGACGGACGTCTTGTCGTATCTCAGGTCCAGGCCGTGTTCGAGTCCGAGCTGGTCGACGCGACGCGCGAGACCCGCGTTCGAGAACCCCGCTTCGGCGATGAGCGCGGCGAGCTGGCGGTTGGGGGTGCGCTGCGCGGGTCGTTCCGTCATGGTGCGGTGCGGTCTCCTGCCTTCCGGGCCGATGTGCCCGGAGCGCCTGTGAGCAGCCCTTACGGCCTCGTGAACGGCGTGAATGTAGCGGAGAGTAAGCGCCCGATCGCAGGCTTCGAGCGGCATTCATCCGATCGTGTGAGGATTGCCCACCCGGCTGACGACGAGCGGGCGGTCGTACAGTGGCTTGGGCACGCTTCGTGCCTTACGACCTTCCAGGGAGGCACTTGCCGTGAGTGAGCTGCGGTTCGTCCGAATGGGGTTCGGTGCCGAACGCGTCGAGTACCAGGAGGCGTGGGACGAGCAGCGCCGGGTGCACGCCTCGCGGTTCGCCGACGAGGTCCCCGACACCGTGCTGCTCCTCGAACACCCGCCGGTCTACACCGCCGGCCGGCGCACCGAGGACAGCGAGCGTCCGCTGGACGGCACGCCGGTCGTCGACGTGGACCGCGGCGGCAAGATCACCTGGCACGGGCCGGGCCAGCTGGTCGGCTACCCGATCCAGAAGCTCCCGCGCCCGGTGGACGTGGTGGCGCACGTACGACGCCTTGAGGAGGCCCTGATCCGCACCTGCGCGGAGTTCGGCCTGGAGACCACCCGGGTCGAGGGCCGCAGCGGGGTCTGGGTCCTGGGCGAACCCAAACAGGAGACGGCGCGGCGCCCGGCACTCGGCGGCCTTTCCCTGGACTTCGACCCCCGTCTGACGGACGACGAGTTCGACCCCCGCATGAACGGGCCCGAGTACGCCCCGTCCAACGCCGGGCAGCGCCGCGAGGACCGCAAGATCGCCGCGATCGGCATCCGGGTCGCCAAGGGCGTCACCATGCACGGCTTCGCGCTGAACGTGAACCCCGACAACAAGTGGTTCGACCGGATCATCCCCTGCGGCATCCGCGACGCGGGCGTCGCCTCCCTGGCGAACGAACTCGACCGCGCCGTGACCATCGAGGAGGTCCTCCCGGTGGCGGAGCGCCACCTGCGGGACGTCCTGGAGAACGCGGACCTGAAGCCGAGGCTGATCGAGAAGACGCCAGCGGCATAAATCCGACGGGGCATAAATCCAGCCCGTCCGGCGTTTGAGGACGAGGCCGTCAGGCCGAAGCGGGGGTCTGGGGGCGGCAGCCCCCGGCAGGGCCAGCACCCTCGCCGGCCACCAAATCAACGGGCGTACCCTGGGGCACGCCGAAGAATCAAACGCTAGGGAGCCGGTCGTGTCCGCAGTCGCACCCGACGGACGCAAGATGCTGCGCCTGGAGGTCCGCAACAGCCAGACCCCCATCGAGCGCAAGCCCGAGTGGATCAAGACCCGGGCGAAAATGGGCCCCGAGTACACGAAGATGCAGAACCTCGTGAAGGGCGAGGGCCTGCACACGGTCTGCCAGGAAGCCGGCTGTCCGAACATCTACGAGTGCTGGGAGGACCGCGAGGCGACCTTCCTCATCGGCGGCGACCAGTGCACCCGGCGCTGCGACTTCTGCCAGATCGACACCGGCAAGCCCGAGGCCCTCGACCGAGACGAGCCCCGCCGCGTCGGCGAGTCCGTGGTCACCATGGACCTGAACTACGCCACCATCACCGGCGTCGCCCGTGACGACCTGCCCGACGGCGGCGCCTGGCTGTACGCCGAGACGGTGCGCCAGATCCACCAGCAGACGGCGGAGCGCGCGGACGGCCGCACCAAGGTCGAGCTGCTCGCCCCCGACTTCAACGCGGTGCCGGAGCTGCTGCGCGAGGTCTTCGACTCCCGCCCCGAGGTCTTCGCGCACAACGTCGAGACCGTCCCGCGGATCTTCAAGCGCATCCGCCCGGGTTTCCGCTACGAGCGCTCGCTGAAGGTGCTCACCGACGCCCGCGACTACGGCCTGGTCACCAAGTCCAACCTGATCCTCGGCATGGGCGAGACCCGCGAGGAGGTCAGCGAGGCGCTGAAGCAGCTGCACGGTGCCGGCTGCGAGCTGATCACCATCACGCAGTACCTGCGCCCCTCGGTGCGCCACCACCCCGTGGAGCGCTGGGTCAAGCCGCACGAGTTCGTGGAGCTGAAGGAGGAGGCCGAGCAGATCGGCTTCTCCGGTGTGATGTCCGGCCCGCTGGTCCGGTCCTCCTACCGCGCGGGGCGGCTCTACGGCATGGCCATGGAGCAGCGTCACTCCGCCACCGTGTGAATTCACGCACAAGGCACTACTCGCCAGTAAAGGCCGAGATTCCGCGGCCCCGACCGTCCTCGCAGATGAGGACACCGGTCGGGGCCGCGCGCCCGTTCCGGGCCCGGCACCACGCCTTCACGTCCGTTTGACCGGCGGGTCACGTGCTGGTAACACCAGTCAGTGACCCTGGAATCACACCACGTACACCCGTCTCCGTACCCGGAGCCGTACCGAGGGGGGACCTCCACGATGCAGGCCGCGCCCGTTCGCCCCACCGCCGTCCGCGCCACCGCCATCCCGTCGTTCACCACCGCGCTGCGGGCCGTCGAGTCGCTGCTGATGAGCAGTGGCCAGCGCACCGCCCGGCGCAACGCCTGGACCTCCGTGCTGGAGGACCGCCGCCGCGCCAAGGAGCGCACCGAGACGGAGCGGGTGCTCGGGCAGTCCGGCGCCGGCCGCCCCTGACCCCGGCGCCGGCCTCCGCCCCGACTCCCGCCGGACACTGCCGTCGTCGGCGCTTTCGGGGGCACGTAGACTTCGTGCCATGGCGAGGAAGGAACCTGCAGCGGACGCTGCGAATCCAGGGCGACTGAAGCAGATCGCTCTGACCTACAAGATGACCCGCAAGGCCGACAAGAAGATCGGTCTTGTGCTCGCGGGTGTCGGCATCGTCGTTTTCGGTGTCCTCCTCGCGATCGGTTTCTTGATCGGTCACCCCATCTATGCCGGCATCCTGGGCGTGCTGCTCGCCTTCCTCGCGACGGCGATCGTCTTCGGACGCCGGGCCGAGCGGGCGGCCTTCGGCCAGATGGAGGGACAGCCGGGTGCCGCGGCGGCCGTGCTGGACAACATCGGCCGGGGCTGGAGCACGACCCCCGCGGTGGCGATGAACCGCAACCAGGACGTCGTGCACCGCGCGGTCGGCAAGGCCGGCATCGTGTTGGTCGCCGAGGGCAACCCGAACCGGGTGAAGTCCCTGCTCGCGGCCGAGAAGCGGAAGATGAACCGCATCGTCGCCGACGTGCCCGTGCACGATCTGGTGGTGGGCACCGGCGAGGGCCAGGTCGAGCTGAAGAAGCTGCGCACGACCATGCTCAAGCTCCCCCGCGTCCTGTCCGGCCCACAGGTCACCGTGACCAACGACCGGCTGCGCGCGCTGGGCGACCTGATGAGCAACATGCCGCTGCCCAAGGGCCCGATGCCCAAGGGCATGCGCATGCCCCGCGGCGGCAACCCGAGGCAGCGCTGACCCCGTAGGAATTCACCACGCCGGTACGGCGAGGGGGGCACCCGGAGTGAACCGGGTGCCCCCCTCGTCGTACCGCTCTCGTCGTACCGCCGGTCAGACCCGGACTTCCGCCGTGCGCGCCACCCTGTCGTGCAGTCCCCGGCCGTCGCGGTCCCAGATCAGGGCCGGGAGGGCGAGGCACAGCAGGACCGAGCGCAGCAGGGCGCGGAGCGGGCTGGGGCGGCCGGTGGCCAGGTCGACCACGCGCAGGCCGAGGAGGCGCTTGCCCGGGGTGAAGCCGACCGTGCCGACGGTCAGCACGCTGAGCGCGAAGAAGATCAGCAGGGCCCAGTTGGCGGTCGCCTGGTCGTAGCCGTCCGTGATCAGGCCGTATGCGATCAGGAGGCACAGGGCCCAGTCGACGGCCAGGGCGCCGAGGCGCCTGCCCGGGCGGGCGATCGAGCCCGGTCCCTCCTCGGGCAGACCGAGCTGCTCCCCCCGGTATCCGAGGTCGCCGCCGGACTCTTCGATGGCCGCACGCGGCCCGGAAAGCCACGATCCGATTGCTTGCCTGTTGTCCACCCGAACACGGTACTGCGCCCGTATACGTACCGGGGACGGCGGGGTGTGGCAGGCCCCGATCGGGCCTAGGCTGGAGGCGGAGCCGGTTAACTTCTGCGAAACAAACGGGTCACGTTAGAGAAATCACCCGTCCCTAGGGTCGAGGAAGCGTGTGCCACCCGCACTGGCCGCACGAACGATCTACCACCCCGGCGGGACGGTCGGGAGTAGGAGGAGCTGGATGTTCCAGAACGCCGACGACGCCAAGAAGTACATCGCGGACGAGGACGTCAAGTTCGTCGACGTCCGGTTCTGCGACCTGCCGGGCGTCATGCAGCACTTCACGTTGCCCGCCGCGGCGTTCGACCCCGACGACGAGCAGGCCTTCGACGGATCCTCGATCCGCGGCTTCCAGGCCATCCACGAGTCGGACATGTCCCTGCGCCCGGACCTGTCCACCGCGCGCATCGACCCGTTCCGCCGGGACAAGACCCTCAACATCAACTTCTTCATCCACGACCCGATCACGGGCGAGCAGTACTCCCGTGACCCGCGGAACGTGGCGAAGAAGGCCGAGGCCTACCTCGCCTCCACCGGCATCGCCGACACGGCGTTCTTCGGCCCGGAGGCGGAGTTCTACGTCTTCGACTCCGTCCGCTTCGCCACCCGCGAGAACGAGTCCTTCTACCACATCGACTCCGAGGCCGGCGCCTGGAACACCGGCGCCCTGGAGGACAACCGCGGGTACAAGGTCCGTTACAAGGGCGGCTACTTCCCGGTCCCGCCGGTCGACCACTTCGCCGACCTGCGCGCCGAGATCTCCCTGGAGCTGGAGCGGTCCGGCCTGCAGGTCGAGCGCCAGCACCACGAGGTGGGCACCGCCGGCCAGGCGGAGATCAACTACAAGTTCAACACGCTGCTCGCCGCCGCCGACGACCTCCAGCTCTTCAAGTACATCGTGAAGAACGTGGCCTGGAAGAACGGCAAGACGGCGACCTTCATGCCGAAGCCGATCTTCGGTGACAACGGCTCGGGCATGCACGTCCACCAGTCGCTGTGGTCGGGCGGCGAGCCGCTCTTCTACGACGAGCAGGGCTACGCCGGCCTGTCCGACACCGCCCGCTACTACATCGGCGGCATCCTGCGGCACGCCCCGTCGCTGCTGGCCTTCACCAACCCGACGGTGAACTCCTACCACCGCCTGGTCCCGGGCTTCGAGGCCCCGATCAACCTGGTGTACTCGCAGCGCAACCGCTCCGCCGCGATGCGCATCCCGATCACCGGCTCGAACCCGAAGGCCAAGCGCGTCGAGTTCCGCGCCCCGGACTCCTCCGGCAACCCGTACCTGGCCTTCTCGGCCCTGCTGCTCGCGGGTCTGGACGGCATCAAGAACAAGATCGAGCCGGCCGAGCCGATCGACAAGGACCTCTACGAGCTGGCTCCCGAGGAGCACGCCAACGTGGCCCAGGTCCCGACCTCCCTCGGCGCGGTCCTCGACCGCCTGGAGGCCGACCACGAGTTCCTCCTCCAGGGCGACGTGTTCACGCCGGACCTGATCGAGACGTGGATCGACTACAAGCGCGCCAACGAGATCGCCCCGCTGCAGCTGCGTCCGCACCCGCACGAGTTCGAGCTGTACTTCGACGTCTAGAGATCAGGTCCGGCCCGATTCTCTGATGCAGCGTCAGCAATAGTGAGGCCGTCACTCTCATCGGGGTGGCGGCCTCGCTCTGTAGCGTGCGTCCTGTACCGATCCTCGTCGTGTGCGGGCCATCAAGGAAAGGGCGAGCTTCAGCCCGGGCGCCGGTGACATGATGTGTTGGTGGACATAGTCTTCCCCGGCCAACTGGGCACGGTCGAACGCGAATCCCGTGCCGCTGTGCAAGCACTGATCGGACGTCTGGATCTCACCGCACCTCGTGCGCAGCCCCCGGAGCCGCAGGATGTTGCCTTCATACCGGTGACGCGCGCGCAGTGGAAGTCCGTGCTGAAGGACGCCGACCTGCCCAGGCTTCAGCAGGAAACCGACGAGACGGTGATGGAAATCCTGCTCCTGCGGACCGCCTCCGGCGCGGCGGTCGGGAAGCGACTTCCAGAGTTGTTGCAACGTCTCGGTACGTCGGTTGTCGCCCTTAGCGCCGTTGCAGGTGAGGTGTCCCGGTTCAGTCCTTCCCGGACCAGCGCGGCTGAGCGACGGTTGGCTGCTGACCTGGCGCAAGCGAATCAATGCGAGGCTCAGGCGCTGTTCGCCTGTCTCGACGACGTCTGAATGCTGGTTCTGGATCACTTTCCGTGCTCAGGCCACGGAGGGTCACCACAACCGCGATCATGAACGGTCGTGGCTGACGTACTCCTCCAGGACCTGTGG
>NZ_JBHXNW010000102.1:13362-27240 GCF_042717365.1 Streptomyces sp. NPDC058534 | reverse complement strand
GGGCGGGGCGGCGCCCCCGCCCCCGGCCCGATCCTCGCCGTCACGCGTTGCGGCCTACCCTCTAGGCATGACCGAAATCGACAGCCCGCACATCGGCACTCCGCGGATCCTCGTGCTCCGGGTGCAGCCGGGCACGCCTCCGTTCCGGATCGTGGAGATCGACGGCCAGGTCGTCGGTGTGGCCAGGGCCGTCACCGACGTACTGGAGGCCGCGGCGGCCTTCGGCATCACGGTCCACGACCTGGACGACCCGGACGTGGTCCGCTGGGTGGGCGGGGACAAGTTCACCTGGACCGTGCACTAGGACGGGCCCCCGGGCCCCTCGGGGCGGCTCAGCCGACCGTCCACTTCTGGTTGGCGCCGCCCGAGCAGGTCCAGATCTGCAGCCGGGTGCCGTTGGCCGAATTGTTGCCGGTGACGTCCAGGCACTTGTCGGCCTGCGGATTGACGATGTCCCGGGCGGCGGTGACGACCCATCGCTGGGCGGCGCTGCCGTTGCAGTCCCACAACTGGACGACCGTGCCGTCCGTCGTGCCGCCCGCGTTGACGTCCAGGCACTTGCCCAGCGCCCGGATCGTGCCGTCGGAGCCCACCGTCCACCGCTGGGCGGCGGTGCCGTTGCAGTCGTAGAGCTGTACGGGGGTGCCGTTGGCGGTGTTCGCCGCGGCGACGTCCACGCACTTGCCGGCCAGGCCCCGGATCGCGCCGCCGGTGCCGGAGTCGCTCGTCGTCACCGACACGTGGTCCACCACCAGCGACTGCGGGAAGACCGTGGAGGCGTCCGGGTCGCCGGGCCAGTAGCCGCCGACCGCCAGGTTGAGGATCAGGAAGTACGGCCTGTTGAACACCCACTGCCGGCCGCCCAGGTCGGCCGGGGTGCGCCGCTGGTAGACGTTGCCGTCCACCGACCAGGTGATCGAGTCGGGCGCCCAGTCGACCGCGAAGGTGTGGAAGCCGTCCGCGAAGGCCTGGCCGCCCGGCAGGGTGTAGCCGGCGCCGATGCCGCCCGCGCCCGAGTAGCCGGGGCCGTGGATCGTGCCGTGCACGGTCGAGGGCTCGAAGCCGACGTTCTCCATGATGTCGATCTCGCCGGAGTCCGGCCAGTTCACCGGGGTGCCGAGCATCCAGAACGCCGGCCACATGCCCTGTCCGCGCGGCACCTTCATCCGGGCCTCGACGTGCCCGTACTGCGCGGTGAACTTGCCGGAGGTGTTCAGGCGGGCCGAGGTGTACTGGCAGGTGCCGTACCAGCACTGGTAGTTGGCCGGGTTCTCCTTGCGGGCCGTGATGACCAGCTGGCCCTGGCCGTTCAGCGACGCGTTCCGGTTGCCCGAGGTGTAGTACTGCCGTTCGTGGTTGTTGACGTTGTCGCCGGTCTCGATCTGCCACTTCGAGGAGTCGACGGCCGCACCGGCCGGGCCGTCGAAGGTGTCGGAGAACGTCACGGCGGCGGCCGCGGCGTCGGCGGCACGGGAATCGGGTTCCGCCTGGGCGGGGCCCGACACGAGGGACGCGGCGAGCCCCGCGGACAGGGCGGCGGCGAGGAGACATCTGCGGAGCAGGCGTGGGCGGACCACGGCTCTCCCTTCCGTACGGCGCCCCGGGGAGGGGTCGCCGACCGAGGTGGGGGGTTGAGGTGTCGCCTCTTGATTCAAGTGGTGAGATAAGGGGTGGTCAATACCTTGGTACGGACCAGATGTTCCGGAGGGTGGCGCGGTCCTCAGGTACGTGTCCTGCGGGCCTTGCGCGCGTGCACCGCACGGCTCATCCGCCGGCCCAGCAGCAGGTAACCGATCAGCGCACCACTGGAGTTGAGGATGACGTCGTCGATGTCGAAGGCCCGCCCGGTGACCAGGGCGCCCTGCGCGAACTCCACCAGCAGCATCACCACGGCCGTCAGCAGCAGCACCCGCAGCAGCCCGCGGGTGCGCGGGGCGACGACCGGGACCAGCACGCCGAACGGCACGCCCAGCAGGATGTTCCCGCCGACCTGCTTGACGGCGTCCCGCAGCGCCGGCTGGTCCAGATAGGCCTTCAGCGAGCGCCCGGGGTGCAGGTTGGTGTGCGTCAGCGCCTCTGACGCGGGGGAGGGGTTCAGGGTCAGCCGGGCCAGCACCACCGCGAACGCCACCATGAAGACGAACGCGCACAGTGTCGCCAGCAGGCGCAGCGGCAGGGGGAGCGGGCGACGTTCTTGCTGGTCGGCGTCCTTGGCCTGCGCCTTGTCGGCGCGGGGGCGTGGCAGGAAACGCAGCCCTGAGGCGGCACGAGCCATTTGATTCCTCCAGTAGTCGGCATCCCCGCGTCGCGGAGCTATTACCCCCCGAACCGCCGAGGATGCCCGGCGGTCCGGGGAACCGCTCAGGTCCCGTAGGCCACCCGCACCTCCTTGAATCCGAGGGAGCGCAGCAGACCCTGGAGCATCGCCGTGGTGTTGCTCTCGGCGCGGGCCTTCAGCTCGCTGTCCTTGGCGGCGTCGCCGATGTGCCGGGCCGCGAGCTTCTGCACGGCCTGCTCGCTGTTCGGGTTGTCCGAGAACAGGTCGCCGAGGCGGTCGAGGAGTCCGCGCTGCTTGGACACCGCGTAGGAGCGGTCGGGATCCAGGGCCGGCTCGCCGAGCGCGGCGTGCGGCAGCCTCAGCGTGGCGGACGTCCGGTCGTCGTTGACCGTCACGTCGTCCTCGCCCATCTTCCCGAGGTCGACGAAGGCGTCGACCGTGCCCGCCCCGACGTACAGCGTGCGGGAGCCGCGGACGGCGTCGGGCAGGAACTTGGTGTCCTTCTCCAGGTCCACGACGACCTGGAAGTTGCCGGATGCCGCCTCGTAACGGCTGATGTCCTGGATGGACTTGAGCAGGGCGGGACCCGAGCGGTCCTTGGTCTCGGTGCCGAACAGGTCGTTCAGGCCCGGGATGACGCTCAGCCGGAGCCCCGCGAACAGCACGGCGAGGACCACCACGACCGCGGTCAGCACCTTCGCCCAGCCGGGCATGCGCCTCGTGGGCCTCTCAACGGGACGCGTGGGATTCTTGACGGGAGTCGTCATGGCGACGGCCCTCCTTCCTACTGACCCTGATGCCCCCCATCACTGCGGCCAGACAGAACAGTTGAGGGACACGGGCCGGGGACGGGGGCACGGCAGGGGCGTACGACGGCTCAGTGCCGCGGCTTCAGCGGGCGGTCCGCGCGGCGAGTGAGGAGCACACCGTGCGTGAACCCCGGCAGCGGCAGCGGCAGCGGCAGCTCGGCTTGGCTCGTGGCTCCCCGGTGACGACCAGGCCGGCCTGCCGCCCGTCGCGCCGGTGAAGTCGCGCCGAGCGCGGCGGGCCGGGCCGTCACGGCTGCCGGCGCGTACGACGGCTCAGTGCTGCCGCTTCAGCGGCCGGTCCGCGCAGGGGCGGGACGACCACACCGCCTCCCCGTGCGTGAGTCCCGGCAGTCGCAGTTCGGCCTCCCGGACCCGCCGGGCCGGCAGCTCGCCGGTGACGAGCCAGGCGGGGTCGCCGCCCGTCGTGCCGGTGAAGTCGGCGCCCAGCGCGGCGAGCCGGGCCGTCACGGCGGCCAGCGCGTCCGGCGGGATCTCCGCCTCGAAGGCGTGGTACGGCTCGAAGAGCACGGTTCCCGCCCGGCGCAGGGCGCGGCGCAGCACGATCGGCGTCAGCCCGCGGAAGTCGGCGGCGGTGCTGAGCGGCGAGCTGAAGCCGGAGCGGATCAGCGTCACCCGGCAGTCGGTGACCGCCGCGCCGGCCGGTCCGGTCAGCAGCGTGGCGTGGACGGTCTCCTCCACCGCCTGGTGGAAGGCGCGGGGGAGCGCGCCCAGCTCCGTCTCGTAGGCGAACACCACGCCCGAGCCGCGCGGACCCGGCTCGACCCGCAGCCCGACCGTCGCCCAGTACCGGGTGTGGTCGAGCCACGGCATCTCCTCCGCCGCCTCGCCCGTACCGGCCGGGCGCTCCAGGAACCGCACCCGTCCGGGTGTGAACTCCGCCTCGACACCGAAGTCCTCGGCCAGCGTCGCCGCCAGCACCTCCATCTGGACCTCGCCGTACAGCAGCAGGGCCGTCGCGCCGGACGCCGCCGGGCGGGCGTGCAGCAGCGGGTCCTGGTCGGCCAGCGCGAGCAGGGCGGAGCGCAGCGGCGCCGCCTGCTCCGGGTGCCGCGCCCGGACCAGGGTCTGCAGCGTCGGCGGCGCGAACTGCGGGGCACGGTCGGTGAGGTCGCCGAGCCGGTCGCCGACGCGCAGGCCGCCCGGCACGGTGAGCGCGGCGATGTTCCCGGCGGTGAGCGTCGCGTCCCCGCCGACGACGTCGAGGCGGGTCACCCGGCCGGAGACCTCGGTGGCCCGGCCGTCGGCCTCGCGCCGCAGGAACGTCAGCCGCCGGCGCGGGCGCACCTCACCGTCGTACAGCCGCAGGTACGCCGTCCGCCCGCCGCCGGGTTCCGGGCGCACGGCGAAGACGGTGCCGCGCGGTGCCACGGAGCCGGCCGGTGCCGGTGCGGCAGCCGCCGGGACCAGCGATACCAGACCCTCGACCAGCTCCGCGACGCCCTGACCGCCGAGTGCGGAGCCGTGGTACAGCGGGTGGAAGGAGCCGTCGGCGGTCCGCGCGGCGAGGGCCGCGGCGAGATCCTGCGCGGTCGGCTCGGGACCGTCCACCAGGGCCGCCAGGATGTCCGGATCGACCTCGGCGAGCGCCTCGGCGGTCCGCTCGTCCGGCGGGCGGGCCACGACCAGGGCGTCGGCGGTGCCCGCGCCCGTCACCGCCGTCAGCGGCGCGACGTGCGGAGTCAGCAGGCGCCGTACGTCGTCGAGCAGGCCCTCGGGCCGCGCGCCGGCCCGGTCGACCTTGTTGACGAACACGAGCGTGGGCAGCCGCAGCCGCCGCAGGGTGCGCAGCAGCACGCGGGTCCGCGCCTGCACGCCCTCCACGGCGGACAGCAGCAGCACCGCGCCGTCGAGCACCTCCAGGGCCCGCTCGACCTCGGCGACGAAGTCGGAGTGTCCCGGGGTGTCGATCAGGTTGACCTGCGTGTCGCCGACGGTGAAGGCCGCGACGGCGGAGCGGATGGTGATGCCGCGGCGGCGCTCGATGCCGCCGTCGTCCGTACGGGTGTCACCGGCGTCGACGCTGCCGAGCCGGTCGACCGCGCCGTGGTCGAACAGCAGCCGTTCGGTGAGGCTGGTCTTACCGGCGTCGACGTGGGCCAGAATGCCGATGTTCAGGGTGTGCGTGGGGTGCATGCGCGGTCGCGTCCTCGGGAACCGTGGGCCGGAAGGGGCACTGGGGGATTCCGAGGAGTCGGCGCATGCGAACGATCCTGACCTGGAGAGACCTCAGGAGAACTGGGGAGACCTGAGCGAACACGGACGGTGCCATCATGCCGTTGGCCGCCCGGGCCGCCGCAACCGGATTTCCGTAAGCTGAGGATCCCGGCCGGGCAGGATCACGCGAGGAGCGGTCCGTGCGAGACATCGCCGTGTTCAGCGGTAGTGCCCATCCCGCGCTGGCCGAGGAGGTCTGCGCACATCTGGGGGTGCCGCTCAGCCCCACCCGGGTCAGCCGGTTCGCCAACGACTGCCTGGAGGTGCAGCTCCTGGCCAACTGCCGGGAGCGGGACGTCTTCCTGGTCCAGCCCCTGGTCAAGCCGGTCCAGGAGCATCTGGTCGAGCTGCTGCTGATGTGCGACGCGGCCCGCGGGGCGTCGGCCGGCCGCATCACCGTCGTCATGCCGCACTACTCCTACGCCCGCTCCGACAAGAAGGACGCCCCGCGCATCTCGCTGGGCGGCCGCCTCGTCGCCGACCTGCTGGTGGCGGCCGGCGCGGGCCGGGTCCTCGCGATGACGCTGCACTCGCCCCAGGTGCACGGCTTCTTCCCGGTCCCGGTCGACCACCTGCACGCGCTGCGGGAACTGGCCGCGCACTTCCGGCAGTACGACCTCTCCCGCACCACCGTCGTCTCGCCGGACCTGGGCAACGCCAAGGAGGCCGCCGCGTTCGCCCGGATGCTCGACGCCCAGGTGGCGGCCGGCGCCAAGCAGCGGTACGCCGACGACCGGGTCAGCATCAGCGCCGTGATCGGGGACGTCACCGGGCGCGACGTCATCGTGCTCGACGACGAGATCGCCAAGGGCAGCACGGTGCTGGAACTCCTCGACCGGCTCCGGGAGTCGGGTCCGCGCACCATCCGCCTCGCCTGTACGCACGGGCTGTTCGCGGCCGGTGCGCTGGGGCGGCTCAGCGAGCAGCCGGACGTGCTGGAGATCGTGTGCACCAACACCGTGCCGGTGCCGGCCGACGACCACACGGACAAGCTGCGGATCCTGTCCATCGCCCCGGCACTCGCCGAGGCCGTGCGCCGCATCCACAACGGCGAGTCGGTCAGCGCCCTGTTCGACGCGCGGCCGGCAGGCTGACGCCGAGTACCTCGTCCAGGGTCGGCCGGGGCGGCAGCAGCCGGGTCAGGCCGGTGATCCGCAGCATCCGCAGGGTCAGCGGGTGGGCGCACACCAGGTGCACCTGCCCGCCCCCGTCGAGCACCTGACCGCGGGCCCGGTGCAGCAGCCGCAGTCCGGAGCAGTCGAAGAACTCGATCCCGCCGAGGTCGAGGACGACCCGGGCGCCGGGGCGCCGGGTCTCCTGGTCCAGGTGCGGCGTGATCTCCGCGGCCGACGCGATGTCGATCTCGCCCCGGAACTCCAGCACCGTGTGCCCCCGGTCGTGGCGCACGAGCAGATGCCGGGTGGGCGACGCCGATTCCTGCCGCACGAGACTTGCCTCCAGCTTGTTCCGGCCTGCTTCCGGCCTGCTTCCGGAGGGCTCAACCAGCCAGCCCGCACGAAAAGTTACCCCGATCGAGCGAATCTGAGCATGTTCGATTGACATATGTCATCGAAATCTCACAGCCGAGTTGATCAGTCGATCAGTCGACAACGAGAACGATCTTGCCGGTGGTGCGGCCGGTCTCGCCGAGCGCGTGCGCCTCGGCCGCCTCGGCCAGCGGGAACGTCTTCTCGATCGTGGCCTTCAGCTTCCCGGCCTCGACCAGGGCCGCGACCGCCCCCATGTCGGCCCGGTCGGCGTCCACCAGCATCCGGACCGCCCGCACGCCGAGCCGCCCGGCCTCCTCGAAGAACTCGTCCGAGCCGACCGGCAGGATCGACACCACCACCCCGCCGGGGCGCAGCACGCGCAGTGACCGCAGGGACGTGTCGCCGCCGATCGTGTCCAGCACGACGTCGACGTCCTTCACCGCCTCGGTGAAGTCCGTCTCCCGGTAGTCCACGGTCTCGTCCGCCCCCAGAGAGCGCAGGAACTCGTGCTTGCCCGCGCTGGCGGTGCCGATCACATGGGCGCCCCGGGCCTTGGCGATCTGTACCGCCACATGGCCCACACCGCCGGCCGCCGCGTGGATCAGCACCCGGTGCCCCGGCCGGACGTCGGCCCGCTCCACCAGCGCCTGCCACGCCGTCAGCGAGACCAGGGGGAGGGCGCCCGCCTGCACGTGGTCGATTCCGGCCGGCTTGTGCGTGAAGGTGCGTGCGGGAGCGGTGACGTACTCCGCGTGGGAGCCGTGGCCGAAGGGGTACGACAGCATGCCGAAGACCTCGTCGCCGGGCGCGAAGGCGGCCACGCCGATCCCCACCGCCTCCACCGTGCCCGAGACGTCCCAGCCCAGCACGAAGGGCGGCTCACCGAGGAAGCCGCCGTTCGCCCGGTGCTTCCAGTCGGTCGGGTTCACTCCGGCGGCGCGCACCCGCACCAGCACCTCGTTCGGGCGCGGCTCGGGGCGCGGGGGCCGTACTTCCTTGAGGACCTCGGGTCCGCCGAGGACGTCCTGGCTGATGGCGCGCATGGTGTTCATCGAGAACCTCGCAATTGGGGAGCGGTTCCAGGGGCACGGTCTGCAACCTCCGACGAGATCGTGTCATTCCCGGGGCGGCACGGCATCCGGATGCCCTGGTCGGCAGGGGGATTCGTCGACCTCGGACGGCCATGACATCGCTTCAGGAGCCTGCCGCCGCCGACTGAATCGTCTCCGCCGGGATATCAGCAAGGGAGAGGGCACGGGGCACGTCGGCCCCGCGCCCGGAATCCTTCGGAGGAGACATGGCAACGGTCAACGCGGGCGTCGTGGTACTCGACTGCGCCGAGCCCGAGAAGCTCGCCGAGTTCTACAAGGGCCTGCTGGGGGCGGAAGAGACCGAGGCGACCGCCAACCGGGTCGAGATCGAGGGCCCGCGCGGTTTCCGCATGGCCTTCCGGCGGGACGTCAACGCGACCCCGCCGAGCTGGCCCCGTCCCGAGAACTCCCTCCAGGTCCACCTGGACTTCGTGGTGGCGGAGCTGGACGAGGCCGAACGCGCGATCGTGGGGCTCGGCGGACGCCCCGTGGAGGCGAAGGACCCGGCCGGTCCGCACGAGGAGCGCGGCTTCTCCGACCCGGCGGGGCACTCCTTCACCGTGCGCCTGGCCGTCGCGCCGACGGCACCCAAACAGGGCTGACCACAGCCTGCCGGGTGCCGTCGCGGGGGAGGAGGGGACTGCGACGCGGTCAGTCCCGTCCGCCCTTGTCGACCGGCCACACGCCGGTCGAGCGCTCGATGGCCTTGGCACCCGTACGGTCCACGGCGCTGCGCACCGCCGCGAAGATGGCGCCCTGGATCGCGGCGGCCAGCAGGATCTCGCCCCAGCCGCGGTCCGGGTCCAGCGCGTCGGGCGCGTCGTCCTCGTGCCGGATCAGCTTCCAGGTCTTCTGGAACGCCATCCCGGCCAGCGTGCCGCCCACCCAGCCGAGCGCGAACCCGACGGGCTTGTAGGCGAGCGGGAGCTTCTTCTTCTTGGGCTTCGCCATGCCTATCTCTCCTTGCGTGGTGTGTGCCGTTTACGTCGTCGGCGTCGTCGGCCTCGTCGTGTGCGGAAGGGTCAGGGCCGGCCCCGTACCGGCACCTCCTCGTCGGCCCGGACGGGCCCCGGCGGAGTGCCGTCACCGAACGGCCGGCCGCCCAGTTCGTCCCGGTGGTGGGGCGTGAGCCAGCCGGCGAGGGCCGGGCCCAGGGGCACGATCGCCGTCGGATTGATGCCGGTGTGCACCTGGTAGTAGTGGCGCTTGATGTGGTCGAAGTCGACGGTGTCCCCGAACCCGGGTGTCTGGAACAGGTCGCGGACGTACCCCCACAGCACCGGGTGCTCCGCCAGCTTCCAGCGGTTGCACTTGAAGTGACCGTGGTAGACGGCGTCGAACCGGACCAGCGTCGTGAACAGCCGGATGTCGGCCTCGGTGATGGCGTCACCGACCAGGTAGCGCTGCCGCTCCAGCCGCGGCACCAACTGCTCCAGCCGCCGGAACACGCCCGCGCACGCGGCCTCGTACTCCTCCTGGCCGGTCGCGAAGCCCGCCCGGTACACGCCGTTGTTGACGTCCTCGTAGACGCCGGCCATCACCTCGTCGATCTCGTCGCGCCGGGCCCGCGGATACAGGTCGGGCGCGCCCGGCCGGTGCAGGGAGGTCCACTCGGTGGCGAGATCCAGGGTGATCCGCTGGTAGTCGTTGGTGACCAGCGACCCGGTGGGCACGTCCACGATCGCGGGCACGCTCACCCCGCCCGGATAGCCGGTCTCCCGCCGGTCGTAGGCCTCGCCCAGGTAGCGGATGCCGAGGACCGGGTCACGGCCGTCCGGGTCCAGCGTGAACCGCCAGCTGCGGTCGTCCTGGATCGGATCGGCCACGGCCAGGGACAGGGCGTCCTCCAGCCCGAGCAGCCGCCGGGAGACCAGGGCCCGGCTCGCCCACGGACAGGCTCGGCTGACCACCAGGCGGTACCGGCCGGACTCCACCGGCCAGCCGTCGCGGCCGTCCGCGGTGATCCGGTCCGCGAAGTGGCTCTTGGACCGCTTGAACGGCTTCCTGCCGTACCCGCTGTTGCCCGGCGTCCCGCCGTCACCGCTCATGGGTCTGCCTCCAGTCTTTCGGGTGCCCTGGTGGACGCGTTCCCCGTTTTCGGCCGTCGGCACTGGTGGGCCACCCACAAGGCGGGGTGTGAGTCCTGCCGCCACGGGCATTCGGCCCTTCGTGACTGAGACAGCCGCGGAAGAGAAGGCAGGCCGGAAGGACGGCCGGGAGGACCACGAGAAGGGTGACGGGAGCGGTGACGGGAAGAACGTGAGCGCCGAGACCAAGGCCGACCGCAGGACACGGGTCACCGTGCTGGTCGCCCTCGCGGCCAACCTGGTGATCGCCGTCGCCAAGGCGATCGGCGGGTTCCTCGCGGGATCGCCCGCGCTGCTGTCGGAGGCCGCGCACTCGGTGGCGGACAGCATGAACGAGGTCTTCCTCCTCGCCGCCCTGCGCCGCAGCCGCCGCCCCGCCGACCGGAAGCACCCCTTCGGCTACGGCAAGGAACGGTTCTTCTGGTCGCTCCTCGCCGCCGTCGGCATCTTCGTCATGGGCGGCTGCTTCTCCTTCTTCCAGGGCATCGAGGCCCTGCGCACCGGCGCCGACGAGGAACTGGGCGGCTACGTGGCCGGACTGGTCGTGCTCGGCATCGCCCTGCTCGCCGAGGGCGGCTCCCTGCTGCGGGCCCTGCACCAGGTCAGGGGCCAGGGCGGCCTCGCCACCGGGCTGCGCGACCCGGCCCTGCGCACGGTCGTCGCCGAGGACGGCACCGCGGTGCTCGGCGTGACCCTCGCCATGACCGGCATGGTCCTGCACATGGTCACCGGACAGGTGGTCTGGGAGGCCTGCGCCTCGCTCGCGATCGGTGCGCTGCTCGTGTTCGTGGCCTACCGGCTGGGCCGCGAGGCCCGCGACCAGCTGATCGGCCAGGCCGCCGACCCCGAGGCCAGCGGCCGGATCTGCGCCCTGCTGGAGGCCCAGCCGGAGATCGACAGTGTCGAGGCGCTGTTCACCATGAAGACCGGCCTCGATTCCACCCTGGTGGCCGCGCGCGTCGACCTGATGCCGGGCATGGACAGCGAACGGGTGGAGGAGGTCGCCGTGCGCATCAAGCGCTCGATCGCCCACACCGTTCCCGAGGCGGGACAGATCTTCCTCGACGTCACCGACCGCCCCGCGCGCGAGGCGGCGGAAAGCCCCGCCGCGACGGGGGAACGCGGCGGGGCCTGACCCCCGGGTGCCCATGACCCGTCGGTCCATGCACGCCGTGGCGGGGAGTCTCCGCGCGCCCGGATCAGCTCCCGTCGGCGGGCTCCAGGACGAAGACGGGGATCTCCCGGTCCGTCTTCTTCTGGTAGTCGGCGTACGGGGGATACGCCGCGACGGCACGCTCCCACCACTCGGCCTTCTCCACGCCCGTGACCTCACGGGCCGTCATGTCGCGCCGCACCGGGCCGTCCTGGAGTTCCACGTGGGGGTCGGCCATCACGTTGAAGTACCAGACCGGGTGCTTGGGAGCGCCGCCCAGGGAGGCGACCACGGCGTACGTGCCGTCCTGCTCGACGCGCATCAGCGGCGTCTTGCGGACCTTCCCGCTCCGGGCGCCCCGGCTGGTCAGCACGATCACGGGCAGGCCTGTGTTCTGCAGGGTCGTGCCCTTGGTGCCGCCCGAGCTCTCGTACAGCTCGACCTGTTCGCGCACCCACTTCGTCGGGCTGGGTTCGTACTCGCCGTCCAGAGTCATGTGTGCATCCGTCCCATCGTGTCGTCGTCGGGCCGACCGGTCCGGTGTACGCCACCGGTCGGTGCGGATCCGTCCCATCCATACCGCATCCTCCCCCCGAACCGCCGGGCACCGTGCCGCCCGGCCAGTTCCGGCGGCCGGTCGGCGCCCCCGGACGGCCCGATCGCGCCACGAACCCGGCGCGTCCGGCCCTGCGGGGCCGGAGTGGCACCCCGCACCCGGTGATCCCGGCCAGTCTGCCCCCGTCACCGATCTGGCCGAACTTGGCGTCGCCGCATAGATGCCCGAGGCATCTAATGGAGATCGGCACGACGCACTCTTCGTCTGCGAGGTCTTCCATGACGGACACGGACACGGACACGACGCACCCCGTCGCCTTCCCGCAGGACCGGACCTGCCCCTACCACCCGCCCGCCGCCTACGACCCGCTGCGCGCCACCCGTCCACTGGCCCGCGTCACCCTCTTCGACGGCCGCCCCGCCTGGCTCGTCACCGGGCACACCACCGCCCGCCGGCTGCTGGCCGACCAGCGGCTGTCGACCGACCGCACCCGCGACGGCTTCCCCGCCACCTCGGCACGGCTCACCGCGGTACGAGGCCGCAGCCCCGCCCTGCTCGGCGTCGACGACCCGGAACACCGCGCCCAACGCAGGATGGTGATACCGGAGTTCACCCTCAAACGCGCCGCCGCCATGCGCCCGCGCATCCAGGAGATCGTCGACGAACGGCTCGAAGCGATGATCGGGCAGGGCCCGCCCGCCGATCTGGTGCCGGCCTTCGCGCTGCCGGTGCCCTCGATGGTGATCTGCGCGCTGCTCGGCGTCCCCTACGCCGACCACGACTTCTTCGAGGAGCAGTCCCGCCGGCTGCTGCGCGGCCCCCGGCCCGAAGACACCCTTGAGGCACGCGACCGACTGGAGTCGTACCTGGGGGAGTTGGTCGACCGCAAACGGAAGACTCCGGGCGAGGGTCTGCTGGACGACCTGGTCCGGCAGCAGCTGGGCGAAGGGTCCCTGGACCGGGACCAGTTGATCGCCTTCGCGGTCATCCTGCTGGTCGCCGGCCACGAGACCACCGCCAACATGATCTCGCTGGGCACCTTCACGCTCCTGCGGAGCCCCGGGCGCCTGGCCGAACTGCGCGCCGATCCCGCCTTGCTGCCCGGCGCGGTCGAGGAACTGATGCGGGTGCTCTCGATCGCGGACGGACTGCTCCGGACGGCGGTCGAGGACATCGAGGTGGAGGGGCAGACCATCCGGGCCGGCGACGGGGTCGTCTTCTCCACCTCCGTCATCAACCGCGACGAGACGGTCTACCCGGAGCCGGACGCCCTGGACTGGCACCGTCCGGCCCGCCATCACGTCGCCTTCGGGTTCGGCATCCACCAGTGCCTGGGCCAGAACCTGGCCCGCGCCGAGCTGGAGATCGCCCTGCACAGCCTCTTCGAGCGGCTGCCCGAACTGCGCCTGGCCGCCCCGGCGGAGGAGATTCCCTTCAAGCCCGGCGACACGATCCAGGGGATGCTGGAACTCCCCGTGGCCTGGTAGGAGGGTCCGCACATGCACATCGGTATCGACCAGGACACCTGCATCGGGGCGGGACAGTGCGCCCTGACCGCCCCGGAGGTCTTCACCCAGGACGACGACGGCTACAGCGCGCTCCGCCCCGGCCGGGAGGACGGGGGCGGCAGCGCCCTGGTGCGGGAGGCCGCCCGCGCGTGCCCCGTCGGCGCCATCACCGTGTCGGAGCGGGTGGGCCGACACCCGGGCTCGCGTGGGCCGGGGATCACATGAAGATCTCGGACAGGTAGATCTCGTCCACTCCGGTGATCCCCTTGATCCCGTCCGCGCCGGCCGAGGGGTCGACGTCGAACTCGACGTCGTCGCCGCCCCAGCCGGCCATCGCCACGGTCGAGACCTTGACACCCGAGGTCGTCTCCCAGCCGACCTCCCACAGCACCTGGACGGCGCCGAACGCGGTGCAGTGGACGTCGCCGTAGGCCCGGGCGGAGCCGTCCTCGTTGACGCACACGGTGATCGTTCCGTAGCCGTTCTGCACCTCCTTGGTCTCGGTCACGCAGCCGGGCGCCGCCGACACGGCGGCGCCCGGCGCGGCGGGCGCCGCGCCGGCGGGGGGGGGGGGGGCGGGGGCGCGCCCCGGGGGAGCTGGGGGCGGGGGGGGGGTTGAGCGCGTGTTGTCGGGGTGGGGTTCAGCCGGGTGGAGAGGGTGGCGCGAGACC
>NZ_JBHXNW010000102.1:0-13352 GCF_042717365.1 Streptomyces sp. NPDC058534 | reverse complement strand
CACCTAAGTTTTTTTTTTGTCGGTTGTTCAGAGCAGCACCCGGTTTTGCGCCTGCCGCGCGCGCGGCCGAAGCTGCCCGCGGCCCCCCGGCCGGGGCGGCCGCCGAGGCGGCGGGTGCGGCGGCGACGGACGCGCCGCCGAGGAGAACTGCGGCGAGGAGGGCGGATGCCAGCTTCTTCACGGGATGCCTTTCACCGGGAGCGACAGGGTCGCCGGAAACCTAGCCGCGGGCGTTATCGCCGGAATATCGGGTCGGGAGTTCGAGCCCGCACGAAGACGTACGCTCGCCCGGTACGGATGATCCCGAAGACAGGAGCAGCAACGATGCAGTACGTGAAGCTCGGTTCGACGGGCCTGGACGTGTCGCGGATCTGCCTGGGCTGCATGACCTACGGAGTCCAGGACCGCGGCACGCACGAGTGGACGCTCGACGAGGAGACCTCGCGTCCGCTCATCCGGCAGGCGCTGGAAGCCGGCATCACCTTCTTCGACACCGCCAACGTCTACTCCGACGGCACCAGTGAGGAGATCGTCGGCAAGGCGCTGCGCGACTTCGCCCACCGCGACGACATCGTGCTCGCGACCAAGGTCAACGGCCGGATGCGACCCGGACCGAACGGCGCCGGACTGTCCCGCAAGGCGATCATGACGGAGATCGACCACAGCCTCCGGCGGCTGGGCACCGACTACGTCGACCTCTACCAGATCCACCGCTACGACCCGGACACCCCGGTCGAGGAGACGATGGAGGCCCTGCACGACCTGGTGAGGTCGGGCAAGGTCCGTTACATCGGGGCCAGTTCGATGTACGCCTGGCAGTTCTCCAAGATGCAGTACACCGCGGAGCGGCACGGCTGGACGAAGTTCGTGTCGATGCAGAACCACTACAACCTCGTCTACCGCGAGGAGGAGCGCGAGATGCTCCCCCTCTGCGCGGACCAGGGCGTCGGCGTGCTGCCCTGGAGCCCGCTCGCCCGCGGCCGGCTCACCCGCGACTGGGACACCGCCACCGAGCGCAGTGCCACCGACAACTTCGGCAGCACCCTCTACCAGGAGGGCGACCGGGCCGTGGTCGAGGCCGTCACCCGCATCGCCGGCGAGCGCGGAGTGCCGCGCGCCCAAGTGGCCCTTGCCTGGCTGCTGCACCGGGACACGGTGACCGCGCCGATCGTCGGCGCCTCGAAGCCCGGGCACCTCGACGACGCCGTGGCAGCGGTGGAACTGACGCTCGGTGAGAAGGAGATCGAGGAGCTGGAGCGCCCCTACGCGCCCCACCCGATCGCCGGCCACTGATCCGGGAACCGGCGCCTCAGGGGCCCGTGCCCGCGTCCAGGGCGGTGACGGACACCGACGACTCGTCGCCGCCCACCGGGACCTCACCGGCGGTCCACTTCACCTTGAGGGGGTCGTGCTCGTCCGGCGGGGTGACGAGCAGTGCCGCCGGAGTGGCCGTGCGGGCGCCGCTGATCTGCGGGCTGGAGAACGACAGCCCGGACCAGGCGCTCTCGCCCGGCGTCAGCGTGACGGTTTGCGGGGAGGCGGGCTCGCGTTCCGGGTCCGGGCCCAGCTGCTTGCCGGACGCGTCCACGAAGGCGGCGCCGGGATAGCCGTACAGCGTGCAGCTGCGGTCGGCGGTGTTGGTCAGCACGACCGGGAAGTTCCGCTGGCCGGCGCCCGGATCGACGCGGCCGACCGTGGCGCGCAGCTCGGAGGTGTGGCAGCGGCCGTCGGTACGGGCCGAGGCGGAGGCCGACCCCGCGGTGTCGCTCGGCGCGGTGCCGACCGCGGGCGCGGTGTCGGTCGCGGTACCGGGGTCCGTCTCGGCCCCGGGGTCCGTCTCGGTCGTGCGGGCGGACTCGGAGGGCCGCGGGGTGCTCGACGTACCGCTCTCGGTGCCGCAGGCGCTCAGCAGGCCGAGCAGCGCGACCCCGCTCGCGAGCAGGGCCGTCCGGCGCACCGGCTGGGACGTGTTCGCCATCGCTCTCCACACTCCCGTCAGGTCTCACGCACAGCGCGGCCCGACGCGGCGCCGTACGCCCTGTTCCTGCGAGTGTCCCGTCACACCGCCCGGGAAACGGGGGGACTCACTCCTCGTCGAGCAGACCCAGCTCCGCCCAGATCGTCTTCCCCTCGGTCGTGTGCCGGCTGCCCCAGCGCTGGGTGAGCTGGGCGACCAGCAGCAGACCGCGGCCGCCCTCGTCCCAGGTCTTGGCCCGGCGCAGGTGCGGCGCGGTGTGGCTGGTGTCGGAGACCTCGCAGATCAGCGTGGCCGCGTCGTGGATCAGCCGCAGCCGGATGGGCGGGGAGCCGTACCGGATGGCGTTGGTGACCAGCTCGCTCACCACCAGTTCGGCGGTGAAGGACGCCTCCAGCAGACCCCAGGTGGACAGCTGTTCGAGGACCTGCTTGCGCACCGGGGCGACCAGCGAGGGGTCGGCGGGGATGTCCCAGGTGGCGACCTGTCCGGCGGGCAGTCCCCGGGTGCGGGCCAGCAGCAGGGCCACGTCGTCGGCCGCGCTGCCCGACGGGAGCAGGGCGCGCAGCACGCGGTCGCAGGCGACGTCCAGGGAGTCGGCGGGGGCCACCAGCGCCTCGCGGAGCAGCGCCTGGCCGGCGTCGGCGACCCGGTCCCGGCTCTCGATCAGTCCATCGGTGTAGAGCGCCAGCACGCTGCCCTCGCGCAGCTCCAGCTCCGCCGACTCGAACGGCAGCCCGCCCACGCCCAGCGGCGGCCCCGAGGGCAGCCCGACCAGCCGGGGCGGTCCGTCCGGCGGTACCAGGACGGGCGCCGGATGCCCGGCCCGGGCCAGGGCGCAGTGCCGCGAGACCGGGTCGTACACCGCGTACAGGCAGGTGGCGCCGACCTCGCCCGCGCTGTCCTCGCCGGACTCCTCGGACAGCCGGACCACCAGGTCGTCGAGGTGTGTGAGCAGCTCCTCGGGCGTCAGGTCGATGTCGGCGAGGGTGCGGACGGCGGTGCGCAGCCGGCCCATCGTCGCCGACGCCTGGATGCCGTGGCCCACGACGTCCCCGACGACCACGGCCACCCGCATCCCGGACAGCGGGATGACGTCGAACCAGTCGCCGCCGACCCCCGCGCGGGCCGCCGGCAGGTAGCGGGAGGCCGCCTCCACCGCGGCGGTCGGCGGCAGCCACCGGGGGAGCAGGCTGCGCTGGAGGGTCAGCGTGGCCTCGCGTTCACGGGAGTAGCGGCGGGCGTTGTCGATGCAGACGGCGGCGCGGGCGCTGACCTCCTCGGCCAGCAGGACGTCGTCGTGGGTGAACGGGTAGGGGTGCCGGAACCGGGTGAAGACCGCCACGCCGAGGGTGGTGCCGCGGGCCTGGAGCGGCACCGACATCACGGAGTGGACGCCGAACTCCCGCACCCGCTGGAGCCGGACCGGGTCCCACTCCAGCCAGTGTTCGAGGTCGCCGCAGGTCTCCGAGGCCACGATCGCCTGCCCCGAGAGCAGGCACTCGGCCTCCGGCGAACCGGCCGGGTAGACGTCCAGTTCGCCGGTCTCGGCCACCGCCGGGGGGTGGTCCGGGGAGACCGACCGCTGGGCCGTCCTGCGCAGGGCCACCGGCGGTTCGACCACGGTGGCGGGCTCGCCGCCGTTCTCGCGCGGGTCCAGCAGGTCCACGGTGACGAAGTCGGCGAGCGCGGGCACGCACACGTCCGCCAGTTCCTGTGCCGTACGGGTGACGTCGAGCGTAGTGCCGATGCGCACGCTGGCCTCGTTGACCAGTTGCAGCCGCTCCCGGGCGAGGTGCTGCTCGGTGACGTTGTGGGCGCTCACGCAGACGCCGATCACGCGGCCGTCCGGGTCGGTCAGGGGTGCGACCCGGGCGTTCCACGCGTGGGCGCGGCTCTCGCCGACGGCCCTGGGGTGGGTCTGCATGTCGGACCGGCGGCCGGACTCCAGGACCCGCCGCATGTGCCGTTCGAGTTCGCTGTTCTGCCGACGGCCGCTGATGTCGGTGGCCCGCAGGCCGCGCAGCCGGTCCTGCGGCAGTCCCACGAGCCGTGCCATCGCGTCGTTGACGCCGCGCAGCAGGAGCCGGTCGTCGAAGATCATCATGGCGCAGGGCGACTGGGTCAGCGCCGCTCTGACCAGCGGGTCGTCCGCCGGTTCGGGACCCGCCTCCAGGGGCGCCACGGCGAGCCAGGTGTCCGCCGAGTCGTCCTGCTGCGGTCTGCGGTGGGCGAGCACCCACACCGACACGGTGTGCCCGTCCCGGTGCCGCAGCGCCAGGATGCCGCTCCACTGGTCGTCGTCGCGCCCGGGGGGAGTGGGCTCGGCGCCGTCGGCCAGCAGCGCGCCGGCGGGGCGTCCGACGACGTCGGCGGCCGGGTGGCCGAGCAGCAGGCGGGCGCCCTCGTTCCACTCCCGCAAGGTGCCGGAGTCGTCGACGACGACGCGGGCGGTGGCGGCATCGTCGAACGGGTTGACCGGACTCATCGTCGCCACTCCATTGCGCACACCCACAGTGAACAGCGCGTCACCTGCTTCCCAGCCTAGTGCGTCCGGGCCCCGCGCGGACCCGAACCAACGGGCCCACGCGGCTCCATGGGCGCGGGGGTCACCGGGCGGGTCGGGCCGCCCGCGACAGAAAGTGCTTTCCGTGGCCTTGGCGAACGCGTATGCCGAGACGTCAGAATCTGTTTGGTCACGATCAGTTGTGAGTACTTCTGGGCCCCGATGAGGGAGATGCGTCATGACGGTCACGCGCAGATCGGTACTGATCGCCTCCGCGGCCACGCCCGCGGCCGGGGCGGTCCTCGCCGCCCCGACGGCGTCGGCCGCGGACGCGACGGGCGGTGCCCCGGGCCGCCGGACCGTCGCCCTGCGCGACGGCTGGCGAATCCGGACGGCGAATCCGGACGGGTCCGCCCACGGCTCCACCGCCCCCGCCGACCCCGCGTACGACGACTCGTCGTGGCGGGAGGTCGCCGTCCCGCACGACTGGAGCATCGAACAGACGCCCACCACCGAGCACGGCACCACCAGCGGGACCGGCTTCCTGCCCGGCGGCCTCGGCTGGTACCGGCTCGCCTTCACCCTGCCGCGCGCCCTGTCCGGCAAGCGGATCTCGGTCGAGTTCGACGGCGTGTACATGGACGCCCGCGTCCACTGCAACGGCCGGGAGGCCGGCCGCCACCCCTACGGCTACACCGGATTCGCCCTCGACCTGACCGACCTGGTGCACACCGACGGCCGCACCGAGAACGTCCTCGCGGTGCAGGTGCGCAACCGGCTGCCGAGCAGCCGCTGGTACTCCGGCAGCGGCATCTACCGCGAGGCCCGCCTCGTGGTCACCGAGCCCGTGCACGTACGGCGCTGGGGCACGTACGTCACCACGCCCCGGGTGAGCGCGGAACGCGCCGTCGTCCGGGTGGAGACGGCCGTCGGCAACACCTCCGGCACCGCGCGCGAGGTCGAGGTCGGGTCGGCCGTCGAGGACGCCGACGGACGCACGGTGGCCCGCGCCGCCTCCACGGCCCGTGTGACCGAGGAGGCGAGCGAGACCCACGAACTCACCGTCGCACATCCCCGGTCTGGGACGGCCGCTCCTGGCACGCGGCCGAGGGGACCGAGACCGACTGGGCCACGTCGTCCGACGCGCCCACCGTGATCACCTTCGACGCGGCACGGGGCACGAGTGTCCGGCTCACGCTGACCAGCCGGCACCCCGGAGAGGCGCGGGCGCCATCCGCGTCAGCCGCCTGGAGGCGCCCGCCGTCTGAGCCGTCGCGCACCGGTCCGGACGGGAAACCAGTCCCGTCCGGACCGTTGACGGCATGTCATGTCTGCCACAAGCATGGCCTGCGACCGCATTTGGGAGCGCTCCCATCACGGCGAGCGCCACCTCCCCCGAGGAGCCCGGACGTGAAAAGACGCAGAACCGCGCTCATCTCCCTGACGGCCCTGCTGGCGGCGGCCGTCACCGCGCTGCCCGCCGCACCGGCCGGGGCCGAAGAGACCGAGCAGGTCAGCAACGGCACCTTCGACAACGGCACCGAATCCTGGTGGGCCAGTAGCAACGTCACGGCGGCCGTGTCCGACGGCCGGCTGTGCGCCGACGCGCCCGGCGGCACCACCAACCGCTGGGACGCCGCCATCGGCCAGAACGACATCACCCTGGTCGCGGGGGAGTCGTACCGGTTCTCCTTCACCGCGACCGGCACGCCCGCCGACCACGTGGTCCGCGCGATCGTCGGCCTGGCGGTGTCCCCGTACGACACGTACTACGAGGTCAGCCCGCAGCTCAGCGTCTCCGGGGACACCTACTCGTACACCTTCACCTCGCCCGTCGACACCACCCAGGGCCAGGTCGGCCTCCAGCTCGGCGGCACGCCCGACGCCTGGCGGTTCTGCGTGGACGACGTGTCCCTGCTGGGCGGCGTGGAGCCCGAGCCGCACGTTCCCGACACCGGGCCGCGGGTCCGCGTCAACCAGGTCGGCTACCTGCCGTCGGGACCGAAGAACGCCACGCTCGTCACCGACGCGACCGCCGCCCTCCCGTGGCAGCTCAAGGACGCCGCCGGCCGGGTCGTCGCCCACGGCCGCAGCACACCCCGCGGCGTGGACGCCTCCTCCGGACAGAACGTCCACTCGATCGACTTCGGCCGCCACAAGAAGCGCGGCGAGGGCTACACGCTGGTCGCCGACGGGGAGACCAGCCGCCCGTTCGACATCGGCACGGCCGCGTACGAGCGGCTGCGCACCGATTCCGCGAAGTACTACTACACGCAGCGCAGCGGCCTCGCCATCAGCGACGAGCTGCGCCCCGGCTACGGCCGCCCCGCCGGGCACGTGGGCGTGGCACCCAACCTGGGCGACACCGAGGTGCCCTGCCAACCCGGCGTGTGCGACTACAGCCTCGACGTCTCCGGCGGCTGGTACGACGCCGGCGACCACGGCAAGTACGTCGTCAACGGCGGCATCTCCACCTGGGAGCTGCTGAGCACCCACGAGCGCTCGCTGCACGCCCGGACCGGGGAACCCTCGAAGCTGGGTGACGGCACCCTCGACATCCCCGAGAGCGGCAACAATGTGCCGGACGTCCTCGACGAGGCCCGCTGGGAACTGGAGTTCCTGCTGAAGATGCAGGTACCGGACGGGCAGCCGCTGGCCGGCATGGCCCACCACAAGATCCACGACGAGCAGTGGACCGGGCTGCCGCTGCTGCCGAGCGACGACCCGCAGAAGCGCGAACTGCACCCGCCGACCACCGCGGCGACCCTGAACCTTGCGGCGACGGCCGCACAGGCGGCCCGTCTGTACCGCTCCTACGACCGGGAGTTCGCCGCGAAGGCGCTGGACGCTGCCCGCACCGCCTGGGCGGCGGCGCTGGCCCACCCGGACGTGCTCGCCGACGAGAGCGACGGCATCGGCGGCGGCGCCTACCCCGACAGCCGGGTCGACGACGAGTTCTACTGGGCGGCGGCCGAGCTGTACCTGACCACGGGCGAGCGGGACTTCAGGGAGTACGTGCTGAACTCCCCGGTCCACACCGCCGACATCTTCGGCCCGATCGGCTTCGACTGGGCGCGCACGGCGGCCGCCGCCCGGCTGGACCTGGCGACCGTCCCGAACCGGCTCCCCGGCCGGGACGAGGTACGCCGCTCCGTCGTCCGCGGCGCCGACGGCTACCTGGCGACCCTGCGGGCGCACCCGTACGGCATGCCCTACGCCCCGGACGGCAACCTGTACGACTGGGGCTCCAGTCACCAGGTCCTGAACAACGCGGTCGTCCTCGCCACCGCCTACGACATCACCGGCGGCTCCAAGTACCGTGACGGCGCCGTCCAGAGCATGGACTACATCCTGGGCCGCAACGCGCTGAACATGTCGTACGTCACCGGCTACGGCGAGGTCAACGCGCACAACCAGCACAGCCGCTGGTACGCCCACCAGCTCGACCCCGCGCTGCCCAACCCGCCCGACGGCACCCTGTCCGGCGGGCCGAACTCGAGCATCCAGGACCCCTACGCGCAGAGCAGACTCCAGGGCTGTGTCGGCCAGTTCTGCTTCATCGACGACATTCAGTCCTGGTCGACCAACGAGCACACCATCAACTGGAACGCCGCGCTGGCCCGGACGGCCTCCTTCGTGGCGGACCAGGGCTGACCGTCTCCGTGCCCCTCGGTACCGCTTCGATGCCGCTCTGACCTGCGTCTATTTACGGGTCAGTACCGGAGCGGTACCGTGGGGGCATGCCAGCTCTGAACGTGGAGTTCAGCGACCGCGAGCTCGAGGACCTGCGGCAGATCGCCAAGGAACGCGGTACGTCGATGAAGGCGCTCGTGCGGGACGCCGCCGCCGCCGACATAGCCCGGCACCGGGCGTTGCAGGAGGGGGCGGAGGCGTTCCGCCGGTTCTTCTCGGCCCACGCCGACGAGTTCGCGGCCGCCTTTCCCGACGACGAACCACCGCACGTCCGGGGCGAGGGGCGGGCCGCCTGACCCATGGCCCCGGTCCTGCACATCGACGTGCCGTGGCTGCTCCAGCGCCACGAGGAAGTGCTGCCGGAGCAGCCCACGGTCAACGACTTCTCCGCGCTGGTCGCCGCCGTCGCCCGGCACCGCGTGGACCCGCCCCGCCTCGGGGTGGACTCCGACCCGGCCTGGCGGGCCGCCGCCCTGCTGCACACCCTCGCCGTACTCAAGCCCCTGCCCTCGGCCAACGCGCGCTTCGCCTGCGCGACGGCCGTGGCCTACATGTTCGCCGCCGGCACCGGCATCGACCCGCCCTACGGCGCCCTGGTCGACCTCGCGCGCGACCTGATGTCCGGCAAGGCCGACGTCTACGGCGCTGCCGACCGGCTGCGCTCCTGGCAGATCTGACCGGGCGTCGCACGCGCGCGGAGAATACGGAAAGTCGGTGTCCGTTTCATGAGTTGCGACGGAATCTGACCTTCTTTCAAAGGCGGGCTGATGTTGCTCGCTCGCCTTGTTGACCATGAGTGGTTTGTGCGAGAGTGAAGCACCCGTGCGGGGGGTAAAGGCCGGGTCTCGCCCGCGCTTTGACAGACCAGGTTTGATTTCGCCATGGCGAATTCACGCTCCCCACACCGCGCCCAGAAGGTACACACCAATCCGGGGTCCCTTTTCGGCGATCGGAACGTCTGAGTCACAGCGCGTGGGAAGGAACATCTCAGTGCCCACCCCCCACCCCCCTCGCCCCGCGTACCCGCCCCCGGGCGGGGACCCCGGGGAGTCCGACGAATTGCTGGCCGCGCGGCTCCGGGACGGCCCGGAGAACGAGGCCGCCCGGGTAGCCGCGCTGCTGATGGCACGCCACTGGCAGCCCGCGCACGACTACGCGACTATCTGCCTCGCCACGTCGACGCAGGTCACCGCCATGGTCACGGCCGCTGCCTGGCACCGGGTGCTGGACCGTCTCGCCGAGGGCGAGCCGGCCACCGCGCTGCGTCCGCGTCTGCTGGTCGCCGTGCGCGACACGGTCCGCCAGTGGGCCGCCGACCCGGACACCTCCGGTGTTCTGCCGCAGTTGCTCAAGCCCGCCGGCGGACGCGGCATGCTGGCGGCGAAGTCTTTGACCCCGGAAAACCGGACACTGGCCGCGCGGGCATTCTCCTCCCTTCCCGGACCGGCCCGTTGTTTGCTGTGGCACACGGAGGTCGAAGGCGAGTCCATAAGTGTCCCGGCCGGTCTGCTCGGCATGGATACCGACACCGCGTCGGCCACCCTCGAACAGGCGCGTGAGAAATTCCGCGAGGGTTGTCTGCACGCCCACAGGCAGCTTGCGCCGAGCCAGGACTGCCGCTTCCACAGCCGTCTCCTCGACGTGCCGATCCGCCGGGGCGGCGCCCTGCTGCCGGATGTCCGCAAGCATCTGGCGGACTGCCGCCACTGCCGTCACGCGGCCGATCAGCTCGGCCACTTCGAGTGTGGGCTGGGCGCGCTGATCGCCGAAGCGGTGCTCGGCTGGGGCGCCCGGCGCTATCTCGACTCCCGTCCGGGCCGGGCGACGCTGGGCGGGCTCACCAAGGGCGCCGCCCGGCACCGGGGCGGACGCACCGGGCTGCTGGCCCGCATCCCCGTCCCCGTGCGCCGGGCCCCGGGCCGGCCCGGTTCCGGCCGGTCGCCGCTCAGGCAGCTCGGCGCCGCCTCCGCCGGAGTGCTGGCCATCGTGCTGGTGGTGAGCGTGTGGTCGTACGACGGCGGCGGCGCCGATCCGGCCGCCTCCACCAGTGCCGTCGGCGGCGACGGCAGAACGTCCGGCACCAGCCGCCCGAAGCCGCCCGGTGCGGCCGGGCTGCCCACGGGCGCCGACCGGACCCGGCTGCGGAACGTGGGCGCGGACCTGTGCCTGGACGTCCGGGGCGAGCCCAAGGCCGGGACGGGCGCCCGCCTGGCGGCGTGCTCCGAGGCGTGGACCCAGCAGTGGACCTACGAGGACGACGGGCTGCTGCGCAGCGTCGCCGACCCGGGGCTGTGTCTGGACTCGCAGGCGGACGCCGGAGTCGTCATTCTCGGTACCTGCGCCGACGAGGGCACCGAGCGGGGCGACGACGTGCGCTACGACCTGACCGACCGGGGGCGACTGATCCCGCGCCGCGAACCGCAGCTAGCCCTCGCCGCCACCACCGGCGCACCGGGTGCCGACGTCGTGGTCAAGCCGCACGACGACTCGGACATCCAGCGCTGGCGCAGCGACCCGCTGCCGACGGCGGAAGGCTCCCTGTCGATCGCCCGCACCGACGGCCCGGCCGCCCGCTCGGTGGAACTGCCCGGCGGCTGAGCCCGCGACGCCCGGTGGTGCCGGGTGTGGGCGAGGCCGGTCGTTGGCGAGTTGGCTGTGGCCGGGCGTGGCCGTGCGGCCCGGGCGCCGTCGGGGTGCGTCTCGCGCGGTGGTGTGGCGGCCGCCGAGGTGGGTGGCCGCCGGGCCGTCCGTCCACGGTGTCGGCGCATCGTTTGCGCGGTCGCGGCTACACCGGGCCTTCCACGAGATCGGTCGGCCCGGGGGTCGTAGGGGAGGCGTGGCCCGACAGGGCCAGGGTGAGGTCGAGTTCGGCGAGCAGGCAGCGGATGACGTGCTCGACGCCCGCCTGTCCGTCCAGGCCCAGACCGTAGACGTAGGGGCGGCCGAGGAGCACCGCGCGGGCGCCGAGCGCGAGTGCCTTGAAGACGTCGTCCCCGGTGCGGACGCCGCTGTCGAAGAGCACGGTGAGCCGGTCGCCGACCGCCTCCACCACGCGCGGCAGCGCGTCGGCCGCCGCGACCGCGCCGGCCACCTGGCGGCCGCCGTGGTTGGACACCACCACGCCGTCCATTCCGGCGTCGGCGGCGAGCCGGGCGTCGTCCGGGTGCAGGACGCCCTTGAGGACGATCGGCCCGTCCCAGTTCTCCCGCAGGAAAGCCAGGTCCGGCCAGGACTTGGCGGGATCGGAGAACATGCCGACGAAATGCATCACCGCCGCGTTCGGATCCTCGTGCACCGGCTTGGCCAGACCCGCCCGGAACGCCGGGTCGGAGAAGTAGTTGGCGGTGCCCACGCCGTGCAGGAACGGCAGATACGCCCGGTCGAGATCGCGCGGGCGCCAGGACAGCAGCGGCGTGTCCAGCGTGACGAACAGCGCGCCGTACCCGGCCGCCTTCGCCCGGTCCAGGAAACTGCGGGCCACCTCGCGGTCCCTGGGCCAGTACAGCTGGAACCAGCGCTCGGCGTCGCCCATCGCCTCGGCCACCTGCTCCATGGGCGTGCTGGACGCCGAGGACAGGATGTACGGCACGCCCTGCGCGGCGGCGGCCCGGGCCGCCGCCGGCTCCGCGTCCGGGTGCATGATCGACAGGACGCCCACCGGAGCCAGCGCCAGCGGCGCCGGCAGCGGCCGCCCCAGCACCTCGACCGAGAGGTCCCGCGCGTGCACGTCCCGCAGCATGCGCGGGACGATCCGCCGCCGGTCCAGCGCCGCCCGGTTGGCGCGCGCGGTGCTCCCGTCACCCGCGCTGCCCGCGACGTACCCGACGGGACCGGGGCCCAGCCGGTGCTCGGCCAGCTCCTCCAGCCGGGTCAGGTCGGTGGGCAGCCTCGGCACGGCCCCCGTCATGCCGTTCAGATAGATCTCGTACTGGAAGTCCGCCCAGTGCTTCGCCATCCCACGTCGCCTCTCGTCGTCGAGCTTTGGCCCTGTCGTCGCCAGCACCGTACTCGCTGGTATGCCGGGGCCGTCCGCCAGGGTGAACGGGCACGTTTCAGGGGTGTTTCAGGCCGATTGGCGAACGCGTGGATCACGCCATTCGGCCAGTTCAAGCCTCAAGAACCGATCAAGAACCGCTCTGTTCCGGACTTGGAACGTTCGAATTCTGTGACTTCGCGCCACTGATTCAATACGCAAGGTTACCGAAATCCAGGGGGTCGAGATGAGTTTCGGCGCCGGACTCGGCAGACTCGCGCTCGCCGTTCCGGCACCAACCGAGCCGGGCCGGCATCAACACCCTCGAAAGAGCGGAAGGATGCACACAATGCGGAACACCGCGCGCTGGGCAGCGACTCTGGGCCTGACGGCCACCGCCGTCTGCGGGCCCCTCGCCGGGGCGTCTCTCGCCTCCCCGGCCACCGCCCCCGCGTCGCTCTACGCCCCCTCGGCCCTGGTGCTGACGGTGGGGCACGGAGAGAGCGCTGCCACCACTTCACCGCTTCGCGCGGTCACTCTCACCTGCGCCCCGCAGGCCACCGGGACCCACCCCGCGGCCGACGCGGCCTGCGCCGAACTCCGCCACGCGGGCGGAGACTTCGACGCCCTGTCCGCCGCCGACGGGGTGATGTGCACCCGGGAGTACGCCCCCGTGGTCGTCACCGTCGACGGAGTCTGGCAGGGCCGGCGCCTCTCCTACGAGCGGACCTTCGCCAACCAGTGCGTGAAGAACGCGAGCAGCGCGAGCGTCTTCACGTTCTGAGAGACCGGGGCCGCCCGGCCCGTGCGGCGTGACCGGCTGCTCGCTACTGGGGAGTGCGAGCGCCACCGTACGGGCCCGCGGTCCCGCACCGGGGACGGCGGACGGAGTGGGGCTGTCCGCCGTCCTCCCGGTACCTGCAATCGTCGGGACGGGACTCAGTCCGCCGTCGGTCCGTCACCGGACCCGGCGGACCTGGCACGGTGGCTGGTGTCGCACCAGGGGAAGCGCCGACTGCGCCGGCAGGTGCACAGCGCCACCCGGAAGCGGTCGGAGAACACCGTCGTCCCGTCCTCCAACTCCACCTCCACCGGGCCCTCCACCAGCAACGGCCCCCGCCGCTGGACCTTGACCCGGCGCGCGGCACCGGGCGTACGGGCGTCGTCAGACGGGGAGTTCGGCACGGACGACCACCAACTCCTCC
>NZ_JBHXNW010000101.1:0-27301 GCF_042717365.1 Streptomyces sp. NPDC058534 | reverse complement strand
CGGCGGCCGGCCGGCCGGCCGGTGCTGCTGGGGTCGCTGAAGTCGAATATCGGGCATGCTCAGGCGGCGGCGGGTGTGGCCGGGTTGATCAAGATGGTTGCGGCCATGGATCACGGCACAGTGCCGGCGACCTTGCATGTCGATGCGCCGAGTCCGCACATCGACTGGTCGGCGGGCGCGGTGCGGCTGGCCACCCGTAGCCAGGACTGGCCGGACAGCGGGCGACCGCGCCGGGCCGCGGTGTCGTCGTTCGGCATCTCCGGAACCAACGCACACGTCATCCTCGAACAGGCACCGCCGGACCCCGACCCGCCCCGGCACCCCGTGCCCGCCGTGCCCTGGGTGCTCTCGGCGAAGACCCCGGAGGCACTGGCCGCACAGGCCACCCGGCTGCTCGCGTACCTGGAGGCAACGGACTCGGACATCGACCCGGCGGACGTCGGACTCACCCTGCTCACCCGGGCACGGTTCGCCCACCGCGGCGTCGTGCTCGGCACGGACCGGGACGAACTGCTGACGGGGCTGCGCACCTTCACCGACGCACCGGAGCCGGGCACCGTGATCGGACGGACTGCGCTGCGCGACCCGGCCGAGCGGTTCGTGGCCGGCGGCGCGGTCGACTGGGCCGAGGTGTTCGCCGGAACCGGCGCGCGACGGGTCGACCTGCCCACCTACCCCTTCACCCGGCAACGCTTCTGGCCGACACCGGCCACGACGGACGCCACCACCGAGCGGGCGAGCGACATCATCACCGCGGTGCGCACCGCCATCGGCGGCGTGCTCGGCGCACACGGCACAGTCGGCCTCGACGACGACATCGTCGCCTGGGGACTCAACTCGCTGGCCGCCGTGGAACTGCGGGGCCGGCTGCAGGCGTTGACCGACCTGCGGATCAGCATGACCGACATCTTCGACAACCCGACGATCCGCTCACTGGCCAAGGTCCTGGACGAGCACCGTCGGTCCGGGAGGCCACAATGACCACCGATCCCGTCGCCACCCTCGGCTTCGACCAGTTGGTGCCGCCCATGATGGTGAACCGGCGGTCGCCCCGTGAGGTGTTCGTCACCGACCACGCGCCCGCCGGCGCGGAGGGATTCGCGATCGCCGTACGGGTCGCGCACGACCACCCCCTCTGGTCCGACCAGCGGACGCACCGGCACGACCCCGCAGTCGTGATCGAGGCGTTCCGGCAGGCGTTCGTCGTGGTACGGCACGCGTACCTCGGCGTCCCGCGAGGCACCCCGACGGCCGTGCAACAACTGAAACTGGAGGTAAAGGAGTTGCAGGCGTTCCGTGCCGACGGAACCACACCGCTGCGAGGCGTAGTCAAGGTACGCGTCACGCGCACAGGCGACACGCTCGACATCGCGGGCGACTTCTTCGTCGGCCGAGTACTGGCCATGACGCTCTCGTTCGGGAGCATCCTGTTCCCCCACGACTCCTACCGCGAGATCCGGGACTACCAGCGGGCGCGGCGGACCGCGGACCCGGGCGCAGCCCCGAAGGCCCAGCCGATCGAGCCCGAGCTGGTCGGGCGGTACGACCGAAGCAACGTGGTGATCGGGCCGCCCGCCGTGCGGCGCAACCAGTTTCCCCTGGTGGTGGACCGGTCCCACCCTTCGTTCTTCGACCGGGACTACGACCACGTGCCGGCATCGCTGCTCATCGAAGCCATGCGGCAGTCCGCGCTGCGCAGCGCGGCGGACTCGGGTCTGCGTACGGGCGAGGCGGCGCTGACCCGGGCCGAACTCGAATTCGGCATCTTCGTGGAAACCGACGTGCCCGCCACCTGCGCGGTGTCGGCGACCGGGCAGCAGGGAACGGTGACCGCGTCGGTCGGCATCGATCAGGCCGACGTCCGCGTCGCGAGCGGAATCCTGGAACTGACCGAGGTGAAGCCATGACATCCAGCGCCCAAGTACCGTCAATTCAGCGCTACTTCACGTGAAACACGGTGGCTCGAATACACCACTCGGGAGGCGGCTTCTATCGCATACTGCGGGCATGAACTTACGGAAGACGCAGCGGCGCAACAGGGTTCGCCGTCGTCATGGGGCCCTCCTGGCGACCGTGCACAGCGGAAGGCCGACATGACCGACACCCCGCGGCCCGCGGGGTGTCACCGGCCCTGGGCTGCGGACCGGCCGGGCGTGCCACCACCCCGGCGACGTGATGCGCTGCGCAACCGAGAACTGCTGGTGGAAGCCGCCCGCGATGCGTTCGCCGCCGAGGGGCTGCACACCTCGCTGGACCGAATCGCCCGGCGGGCGGGCGTGGGGAGCGGCACCCTCTACCGCCACTTTCCCAACCGTGAGGCACTCGTCGACGAGGTCTACTCCAGCACGCTCACCGACATCATCACAGCGGGCGATCGAGCTCTGGCCGTCCAGAGCGCGTGGACAGGTCTGACGAACTATCTGTACGCGGTGTTCGCGGCTCTGCCGACCGAGCGTTGTGCCGGTTACCCGGCCGGCCCCTGCCCTGACGGCGCGACAACCCTGGAGCTGATCCACGTACAGCATCGCCGGAACGTCGGCGCCCTGCTCCGGCAGGGGCAGAAGCAGGGCACGATCCGCCCCGATGCCACCAGCGAGGACCTGCTCTTCGTCATGGCCATGCTGGGCCGAGCCCTCCCCGCACTCCTCACGACCGCGCCCACCGCCTGGCACCGCCCGCTCGCCCTGCTCCTCGACGGCCTGCGCACCCACCCCGCAGCGTCCCGGCTCCCCACTCCCTCCCTCACCACGGACGAGCTCGACAACGTACTGCTTCCCGCTCCCCGGTAGCGCCCTGTACGGCGTGCTACAACGGGGCCATGGCGAAGACGCAGACCAACGTCCCCGTCGACGAATCGGGGTACGCGGGCATCGAGGAACACGCGGCCGCCGCCGGTATGGAAGTCAACAACTTGTTCTTTATCTACCGGCTTCGAATGACGACTCGAACTACGTCGCTCACCTGGGGACTTCCCGGACGCAGGGGCGGCCTTCGCTTGATCCTGTGCTCCGTCACAGAGATACGGGATCAACCGAAGGCCGTTGTCATGAGTGTGGTGCGCCGTGATGTCCGGAGGGAAGCGTTCGTGGAAGCGTCACGCTTCCGGGGCGAGTTCTACGAGTGTCTGACCGCACGGCGCGATGAGTTGTTCGAACCCACCGACGCGCTGCTGTGTGCGGACGGTGCGGTGAAGACCCCGGTGGACCTGACGTTGTTGCCGGAGCATCGCCGTGGGCACGGCGCGATGTACGGCGGCTTGAACCACGGTCGGCTCGATGTCGGCCGGCTGCGGGCGCTGGCAGGCCTGACGCTGCCGCGTTTCGACGGCGGGCGCCTGGTGCTGGCGGTTGATGTGTCGCCTGTGACGTAGCTGTTCTGCATGATTATTGATCTTGGTTGTGACCTGTCGTTGCTCAGTTGTACTGAGCGGTGTGTCTGTTCCGTGGGGGAGGCTTACGCGGGGTTGAGGCGTCGGGGGCGGGTGATTACGTGGGATGAGCTGGACGTTTATGGCTGCGCAGTGAGCTGAGTGTGGTGGCGGGTTTTGCGCAGTGGTTGGCGCGCCTGTAGGTAGGGGGAGTTGCTGGCTGTTTTCGGCAGGTCGGGGCGTGGGCTTGTTCAGCGGGTGGACAGGCGTTTCCAGAGCAGGTCGTGGTCGGCGGGTGCGAGGCGTGGCAGGTGGAGGCGGTCGGCGAGTTGGTGGAGGAAGGCGGTCTGCTGTGTGCGTGTCAGGGGGTGCGGGGGCAGGCGGTCGAGGGCCGCGGCGAGGGTGAGGGTCTCGGGATAGGTGATCAGTTCGCGGCAGGTCAGAGCGGGAGAGGCCGGGCCTGGCGGCATGCGGGGGTTGGTGGCGGTGAGCCGGTGCAGGCGTGTGTGCCAGCGTTCGTGCAGGTGCTGATGGTGGTCGTACCAGCGTGTCGTGATCGTCGATGCCCAGCTCAGGGAGGTCGGTGTCGCCGGGCGGCGCGCGCTCAGGTGGGCTTGGGTGAGTTCGGGGACAGCTCGGATGTTGAGGGGCGCGGGATGCCGGGGGTCGCTTGAGGCCTGCTGGTGGCGGGTGCAGATCATGATCCGGGGCAGGCCCGGCGACGGGTGGATCCACGCGGGGCTGCCGTGTGCGGGCTGCGGCCGATGGTGCAGGCGGTACACGCCGGCAACGGCTGCAGGGCGGGCTCGACCACATGCCAGCGGGCGGTGGCCGTGCCGTGCGCACCGGTGTGGGCCGACGAGGGCGCGGGCGGGCGCAGATGGGGCAGGGCTCGGGTGAGGTGCGCGATGGGGACGCGGACGAAGCCGGACAGGCGGCGGGCGGCCTCGGCGCTGAGGCGGATCTCGGCGGCGGGCGGGGCGTGCTCGGTGCCGGTGACGGTGGTTCCGTGGCCGTCGAGGAGCTGGGCGGGGCTGAGGCGGTAGGTGGCGGCGAGGCGGGTGAGGTAGGAGGCGGTGGCCTCGCCGGGCAGCGGGCGTACGCGTAGCGGGCCTGGCACGGATGGCCACATGGTGGCGGCCCGCACCGGGGGCGATGGCCTGGTTGCGGCCGGGGAGGTCACCGGCTGCGGCGGCGGGTGGGGTTGCGGGGCCGGTAGTGCTCTTCGGCGAGGTGGTCGAGCGCGATGCCGTCCAGCAGCCCTTTGGTGATGCGTTCGCTGCTGTCGAGGATGGCTTCGATGGCGGCTTGGCGGATGAGGCGGGAGAGGCTGCCGATCCGTCCGGCGGTCCGTTCGTGCAGGTAGGGGGCCAGCTTCGGCAGGCTGCCCGCCCGGTGGGCGTGCAGGTCGAGGGCCTGCTCGAGGGAGGCGATCAGCTCCCGGAACGGTTCCCGCTTGCCGGCTCGGGCGGGCAGTGCCCCGCAGTCGATCAGGGAGGCGCGTCCGGCCAGCTGCGCGCCGCGTACCCCGGTGAACACGGCGCTGTCGGTGACGTCGATGCCCGCGTAGACGAACGTGGCCCGCACGCGTTCGGTGAGATCTTTGAGCCAGTCGGCGGCCTCGGAACCGCTGGAGGTACGCGGGTTGAGCCGGTGGATCTCGTCGATCAGCACCAGCTTGACCCCGGCCGCGGCGTAGGTGTGGCAGACGGCGGTCGTGATCTGCGTGGTGGTCATGCGCGTGGTGACGGGGATGCCGAGGTAGCGGGCGAACTCCACGGCCAGTGTCTTGGCGGTGGCGCCGGGCGGCACCAGCACGTAGGCGACGGGCACGCTGTTGTCGCCGGGCGCGGCGCGGCGGGTGTGGGCCAGGTGGCAGGTCCGGCCCACTTCGAGCAGCGCGGTCGTCTTACCGGTCGTGGCCGGCCCGGTGACGATCAGGGACGGGCGTGCGGTGACGCTCTGGTGGCGGCCGAGGATCATCAGGGTGCGCACACTGCGCGAGAGGGTTTCGATGGCCGGGGTGCGCACGGTGACGAACTGTGAGTGGTAGGCCAGGCGTTCTTCCGGCGAGCGGGGAGCCTGGCCCGGCTTCGGTGGTGTGGGCGGTGCGGTGGTGGCGAACCGGGCGAAGGCGTCGAAGGTGGTGACTGTCCCTGCGGATGTCTCCTCGGCGGGGGGTGTGGTGGCGGGGCTGGTCACCAGTGTTCGGCCTCCTCGAAGGCGTCGTACAGCGCGAATCGGGCCGGCGGCGGGGACTCTTCACCACCGGCTTGGCTGTCGTCATCGTCATGGGCGCTGGCTTCGATGGCGTCGAGACTGTGCTCGGGGTCCCGTGCGGGATGCTGAGCCGGCGGTGTCCCCGGCGGGGAGTCCGCCGTCTGGGACGGGGTGGCAGCCGCTGCCGCGCTCCCGGTCAGGGGGCGGCTGCGGCGCAGGACCTGGTCGGCGGCGTCGGCGAGGGAGGCCTCGTGTGCCTCGCGGTCGCCACGCCGGTTGAGGGCGGCGCGGATGTGGCGCCAGGCGGTCTCGCCCATCGGGGCGTGGACGTGGTCGCGGTGGATCCACGGGATCTCGTGCAGCCGTCCGTCGGGCAGGCGGATGTAGATCTGTCGCACGTCGTGCGGGTTGAGGTGGACCTCCCACTTGCCGCCGGGGCCGGTGGGGGAGGGGCGGCCGCGGTGTTCATTCAGGCAGGCGTGGTCGTAGGTGCGGTAGTTGATACGGATGCCGCGGCCGGTGACGGGGTGGAAGCGCACGGGCAGGAGTTCCAGGTAGTCGGCGCCGGCCAGCGGCAGCGGCACGTACCCGGACGCGCCCAGTAGCGCGCCCCACATCTCGTTCGGGGTGAGGGCCTTCTTCGGCAGGACCGGATGGCGCAGGCCCTCGTGGGGGCGATGCTGCCAGCGGGCGGTGACCCACTCATCGAGCAGCTCCTGCAACTGGGCCACGGTGAACCGTGCTTCGTCCTCCACCGACCCGCCGCGCTCAAGGATGTGGGAGCCGGTGTAGCCGGCGATGTGCTGGGCGACGAGCGTGTTGATACTCCCGAAGGTCCGCTCGACGGCGCCTTTGGCGGCCGGCGAGCGGGGCGGCGTCGGCTGCACGCTCACCCCCAGGGTCTCGCAGGCGGCCAGGAAAGCGGCGGAGACGAAGATGGCCCCGCGGTCGATGACGATCGTCTCCGGCACCACCACCGGCCGCGCCGCCGCCTGCTCCAGCCGGTCGTCCAGGGCGAGCAGCCGGTCGTAGGGGACAGCGGCGTGGGCCAGGCGCAGATGGCCGGGCCAGCCGGGCCGCGCGGGATGGGGCACGGCCATCTCCGCCAGCAGCAGCGCCGCGTCCACGGCCTTGGTGCCCTCCTCACGCAGCACGGCCGCCACCACCGAGCGGGTCGCCACATCGAGAGCGATCGTCAGCTCCGGGCGCACCGGCTTCCCGTCCTCGCCGACGGCCATCACGTCGAGGCGGGTGGTGTCGACCTGCACCAGCTCGCCCGGCCGCAGCGCCACCGTCGGCGTGTACGGCCGTACCGGCGTGGTGGTGGCGGTGCGGGCGGGCCGTCCGGGATGCTCCAGAGGATCGGCGATCACGCGCACCAGCCGGTTGAACGTCGACGGCGGCGGCAACTCGACCGCGCCCGGCCCGTGGGTGTCGGCCAGGATCTGCCCGGTCAGCTCCCGCAGTCCCTTCAGCGTGCCGGTGGAGCGGCCGCGCTGGCGGCGCAGCGCCTCCAGCACGGCGGCCACCACCCGCTCATCGGCCCGCCCCGTCGCACGCGACGGCTTGCGGCGGGGGATCAGCCCGAGCAGGCCGCTCGCGTGGTAGCGGGCGCGCATGCGGCGCACGGTGGCCCGGCTGACCTGCGGCCAGCCCAGCCGGGCGAGTTCATCGGCCTTGGCCTGCTCCCGCTCGGCCATCGACCGCCGTGCCGGGTCGTATTCGGGTCGGGGCGTCCCACCGCTTGCCGGCCCGCCGGGCAGCCCGGTCTCGACCTCGCGGATGTGCCGCTGCCAGGCCAGGGCCCGCTCGCGCTCCCGCTCGGGCACCGACTCCAGTAGCCCCCACGGCGGCACGGCGGCGGCGGGGGAGTCCACCACGGCGAAGGTGGGGTCGGCGAACAGGAAGGAGGCGAGCACGGAGGCGGTCTGCCCGTGCTCGTCGACGAGGCGCACCGACGCCCCGGCCACGGCGGCCACCTGCCAGGCGCGGCCCTCGAACGTCACGTACGCCCCCAGCTTCACCTGCCGGTGCCGGGCGCCGGCCACCGGGCGGCCGCCGTGTGCGCTCACCACAGCTCGGCCTCCGCCCGCGGGTCGTACACCCCTAACCCGCCGGTATCCCGGGCAATGTGACCACCGGCATCGCCGCCATCAGCGTCGTGCACCGTCATGGCGCCGGCGATCCCCTCCACGGCCGCGACGTCCGCGGTGCGCCCTGCCTCACCGAAACCTTCGGTCGTCTCGCTGCCCGGCTGCGCGCCCGCGCCGCGGCGCGCAAGGACGCCGCCGGTGCGGCGCCGGACCATCTCGTCGAACGGGTGCAGGGTGTGCTCGCCCTGCGCCCACCCGACCGCGTGGAGCAGGCCGTCGGGCAGCCGGACGAAGACCTGCCGCGGGTCGTGGGGATGGTGGTGGACCTCCCACCGCTGGCCGCGGCCGCGGTGTTCGTCCAGACACGCATCGTCGTAGCGGCGCCCGCCCAGCCGGATCCCGGAATCGGTGAGGGCGCACCGGCGCGCCGGCAGCAGTTCGCCGTAGTGCTGCCCGGCCAACGGCAGCGGCACCATCCCGGCCACGCCCAGCAGCACCTCCCACATCTCCTTGGGGGCGAGCCCCGCCCGGGGCAGCAGCGGATGGCGCAGCTGCTCCTGGGGGCGCTGGTGCCACCTGACGGTGATCCATTCGTCCAGCAGGTCCTGCAACTGCGGCATGCTCCAGTACGCCCCGGCCGCCTCTCCCGCTCCGCATGCTTCTTCCGCCGTGGTGGCGTGCCGCGCGAACAGGCCGGCGAGGACCTCCAGCGTGCGCACGGCGCCGCGTTTTGCGCCCATCGTCCGCAGCGGGGCCGGCTCCAGGCTGATGCCCAGGCTCTCGCACACGGCCAGGACAGCGGAGGTGACGGCGGCCGTGGACTCGACGATGAGCGTCTCGGGCACGGCCGCCGGACGCGCCGCCGTGGCCTCGATCCGTGCGGGCAGTGACACCAGCCGCCGGGCAGGCCCGCCGGCATGGGCCTGCTCCAGCAGGGCCGGCCAGCCCGGGCGCTGTGGCCTGGGCACGGCCATCTCGGCCAGCAGCACCGACAACTGGACCGGCCCGTCCTGGGGCGGGTGCAGCACGGCGGCCAGCACGCAGCCGCTCGCCGCGTCCAGTGCCGCCGTCACCGTCACCGGCACCACACCCCCGTCCTCGCCCACCGCCCGCAATCCCAGGCGGGCGGTGGCGATGTGGACCCGCTCGGCGGGCCGCAGCGCGGGCGGCGGGCCGCCGAGCGGGCCGGGCCGGTGGCGGTGCGCGCCGCACTGCCCGGCGGCTCGGCCGGATCCGCCAGTGCCTTCACCAGCCGGTACAGCGACGAGCGGGCGGGCAGCTTCACCCGGGCCTGCCCGTGGGTATCGGCCACGATCTGCTCGGCCAGCTCGATGATCTGCAGGGTGGTGGTCTTCGACCGGCCGCGGCGTCGGCGCAAGGCCTCGAGTACGGCGGCCACCACCCGCTCGTCGGTACGCCCGGTGGGGGAGGATGTGCGCAGGTGGCGTTTGTCGACCAGCCCCCACAGCCCCTGCCGCTGGTAGACCAGCCGCATCCGCTGCACCGTGGTCCGGCTGGCCCTGGTCCAGCCCAGCGCGGCCAGTTCACGCGCCTTGGCCTCTTCCCGCTCGGCGAGGGTGAAGCGCTGCGGGTCGTATTCGGGCCGGGGCGCGCCACCGCCTGCCGGGCCGCCGGGCAGCCCGGTCTCGACCTCGCGGATGTGCCGCAGCCAGGCCAGGGCCCGCTCCTGCGCGGCCAGCGGCACCGTCTCCCACAGCGCCGGGGCTGGCGGCTCCGTGGCCGCGGGACCGGTCACCGAGAAGCCGGGCGCGGACACCAGACGGGCGGCCAGCACACACCCGGTGGCCCCGTCCTCGGCGGCCAGGTGCACCCGCCCGTCGACCAGGCCGGTCACCTGCCAGGTGCGGCCCTCGAACGTGACCTGAGCGCCCACCTCAACACACCGCCCACCAGGGGCGGTCACCACGTGCTTGCTCAACTCTCCTGCCGCTTCCCGTCGCCTGCGGCCGGGCCGGGCGTCACGAGGGTGTGCTCGCCCAGCGGCCGTGTCAGGTCCGCGGCCAGCCGACCGCTCCACAGCGCGTGGTAGAGCACCGGCAGCGCGGTGAGGACCTCGCCCGCCGCCGCGGCCCCGGCCATCAGCGGCCGTTCGGCGGCGAACGCCTCGAGCACCGCCTGCTCAAGGCCGCCTGCGTCACGATGGCGGGGGTGTCGGTAGCCGGCCAGCCACCGCACGTTCGCTGCCACCACCTTCTCGGGCGGCGCCAGACGCCGGTAGGTGAACCCCACCGCCGCACACGCCGCTTCAAGCACCGCGGCGGCACGCTCGGCCCGGCCGGCGGCGGGAGCCGTCGCGGCGGGGCAGTCGGCGAGCAGCGCGACCCCGTCGGCGTAGCGGGCGAACAGCTGCGGCACCCACGTCAGCACCCGCCCACTGTCAGGATCGCGCCAGATCAGCCGCACCGGCCGCGCCGACAGGCCCACCACGTGCGGATCGCGGTCCAGGACCATCAGCTGGGTGCACATCGCCTGCGAACCGTGCATCACATGCCGCCCGGTCGTGGCCGACCACCACCAGCCCGGCCCCCACCGCCGCCCCGGCACCACCGGGAACGCCGCTACCGGCGCCAGCTGCTCGAACCTGACCGCGACGGCGGCCTCCACCCAGCGGCGCTGCACCAGTGTGCCGTCCGCCCCAGCGAACTCCGCCTCCACCGTGCCCGGCTCCGGAACCCGGCAGGTATTGCCCGCGACGGCGGGCAAGCCGTCCTGCGTGCCGTCCTGGCTGCTATCGGTGATCACAAACTCCACATAACGCCATACCTGTCCTGTCGCGCAGGCGAACTGGCCGGTAACTCCAACTGTGGTGCTCAGTAAGCCCGTTGGGGTGCACGCGGGGTCAGGATGCCACCCGTACGCACTGGTGTCAGTGCGAACTCCTGCACTTTCCGGCTGCCTGGCCGCCCTCCTTCCGCACCACCCGCCGCACCAGAGCGGAGCGTGGTGCCAGGGCCGTTGCCCGGCCGCCGCCGGGTGCGTCAGTCTTCGCTACGGCCCGCGGCGAGCACCCGGGACAGCTCCTCGGCGGGCAGGCGCGACCACTGGGCCACCTCCTCCAGCGCCACCCCGGCCGCGACAGCCGCGGCAGCGGTATGCAGCACGGCCCGGTCGACCAGCTCGGCACTCTGACTGAGGTGCTCCAGCAGCGTGCGGGCCACCTCGGCGGTGGTGCCGCTCTGCACGCCGCGCAGCTGCGCCAGCTCCTCGCGGGCCTCATCGAGCAACTGCGTTATGTGGAAGCGGTGTTCGGCAGAAACGGTGGCACGCCACCTGGTACCCGAGCCGCCTGCCTGCGCCGCCGCCGCCATGACGCGCAGCTGGCCGGCCATCGTTGCGGGCTGCTGTTCCCGCTTCAGATACCACGGATCGTCCCGCCACCCCGGCGGCCCGCCACCCCGGCGGGCACGCACGATCGCACTCCTCCAGCTGCTCAGCGGGCCGCCGTAGTCGACCGCGGCCAGCGGCCCCAGCCAGTCCCGGTCCACCCGCTCGCCCAGCCGGTGGCAGAACGGGTCATCCCCGCCCCGCACCCGAGGCCGTGTCCCGCCGCTTGCGCGCCACGCCAGCTCGGCCATGGCCGGGTCCAGCAGCGCGTCGGCGACGGCCACCACCTCGGGGAAGACGACCGCGTCCCGGCCCACGATCCGCCACCGCTCCAGCTCATCCCCGGCGTTGCCGCCCGCGACCTGGTGCAGCCGCCGCGGCCAGACCGCCTCGCGCTCTCAGTGCAGGGCCTGTTCCCACCACCGGGCCACCACCGCATAGGCCAGAGCGAAAACCCTCGCTGGCTCTGCTCCGGCCCGTGCTGCCCGCCGCGCCACCCCGGCCCACCGTCGCTGCGCCGCGGCCACTTCCGGCACACCCCGCACGTCCAGATACTCAAGAGGCTGGTCGGCATCCGCGTCCAGAAGCCACCGCCCGTGCCGGACACACACCCGCTCCCATCGCGGCGCGTACCGCACTACCCGCACGACCGTCCCCGTGCGCCGGGCCGCGCACAGGCGGCAGCCGAACGCCGCTGGCCCGGCGACCGTGCCCCCCCGGTCCGCCACGCCGCCGCCGGCACCCGGTTCTTTCCGGCCGACAGCTTGGAGTCCTCCTGCCCCCAGGAGGACAACGCCCGCGCCAGGACGTCTTCCTCGACGCCGCACAGGCCTGCCAGGAGCTGCCGTCCGGCTGCGTTCAGCAGTACCTCGGCGTCGGCCCGTGCGCCCCCGCCGTCGTGCCCTGGCGGGTAGTTGCGCCATGTCCAGTACGACCGCAACGCCTTCGCTTCCATCCCGTAGCGGCTGGCGATGCGGCAGATCAGCGACGAGGTCGTCTCCCCCTGCAGGGGAGCTGTCCGCAGGAGGCCGTGATGCTGGTTCACTCCACCACGGTCTCGTGTTCACCGATCCGGGTGGGCGTTTCTGGGGAGCCCTGATCAGTTTCCGTCACTCGAACGGGTGAGCGGTGTATCGCTAACCGTAATCATGCGACAGAATGCCTGTCCGATCTTCAGCCTGCCTGGTGGTGCCGACTTCTAACATGGCCTCAGGTACGGGGGGAGCGAGTCTTGGGGAGGGGACGCGCGGGTGAAGGTTCTCAGGCCGACGCAGCCGACGAGCGAGCAGCTCACCGTGATCACCAATCACAAGCCGGGGGTGTTCGTCGTACGTGGTGCCGCTGGCAGCGGCAAGACCACCACCGCCCTCTACCGGCTGAAGTTCACCGTCCGGTACTGGCAGCGGCGCCGCCGTGACGGCTTCATCGACGGCCCCGTCCGCGTCCTGGTCCTCACCTACAACAAGACTCTGCGCGGCTACATCGAAGAACTGACCAAGGAACAGATCAAGGGCAACGACGTCGAGCTGACGATCTCCACCTTCGCCAAGTGGGCCACCGACCGCGTGCCCTACGAGCGGATCCTTCAAGAGCACGAGCACAACGGAAAGCTGGACGCCCTGGCCGCGGCCCTGCCTCTGTCCGAGGACTTTGTACGCTCTGAAGTGGACTATGTCCTGGGCCGCTTCATGCCGGACCGCCTGGCCGAGTACATCGAGTGCGAGCGGCAGGGCCGTGGCCGCTCCCCGCGCATGCCGGCCTCTCTGCGCCGTCGGCTGCTGGACGAGGTGATCCTTCCTTTCCAGGAGTGGAAGAAGGAGCAGCAGGCCTGGGACTGGTCCGACCTGGCCAACGCCATGGCTGCCAAGCGGGCCGACGACCCGTACCACGTCGTCGTTGTGGACGAGGCCCAGGACTTTTCCGCCAACCAGGTCCGGGCGGTCCTCAACCACGTCACCGACGAGCACACCCTCACGTTCGTCCTCGACGCGGCCCAGCGCATCTATCCCCAGCGCTTCACCTGGGCTGAAGTCGGCTTGAGCGTGGGGCCGCACAACAGCAAACTGCTGTCGAAGAACTTCCGCAACACTCGGCAGATCGCTGCCTTCGCCGCCCCCCTGCTGCGCGACGTAGAGACCACGGACGACGCCGCGATCCCGGACCTCTCCTCGTGCGGGGAGGACGGCGATAAGCCCTTGCTGGTCCAGGGAACCTTCACCCAGCAGATGGACCACGTCGTGCAGTTCCTCAACGACCTCGGCCCGGAGAACGACGAGTCCGTCGTCATCCTCCATGCCAAGGGCGGCGGCTGGTTCAGCGAGGTCAAGGCACGCCTGAATACAGCCGGGCTGGCCTGGGTCCCGCTCACGCGTACCGGGGAATGGCCCACCGGCCCGGTGAACGTGGCGCTGTCGACCATGCACTCCGCAAAGGGCCTGGAGTTCGACCATGTGATCATCGTCGGCCTCAGCAGCGAGGTCATGCCGCACGCCACTGAGCCCGGTGACAGCGAGCGAGACGCGCACCTGCGCCTGCTGGCCATGTCCGCTGGACGGGCCCGCAAGACCTTGACCATCACTTACAAGCCTTCCGAGGCCAGCGACCTCATCGCCTGCATGGACCCGGACGCCTATGACGTGAAGGCCGTATGACCACCACAGAGCCGAGTCCGCCCACATCGGATGGCGAAATACACACTGAGGGAATCAGCACGCTCATCCAGGAACGAAAGATCACCGAAGTGGTGCACTTCACCACCAACCGTGGTCTGCTCGGCATCCTCGTGCGGCGGCTGTGCAAAGCTCGGGCGCTTCTTGCCCAAGACGAGTACCTCGAGAGCATCTACCACGAGAACTCCAAGTGGCGCCGCGAGGACCCGAAATACTGGCGGTACGTGAACCTCAGCATCAGCGAGCCCAACCACCGCTTCCTGCGCATCAGCAGCGAAGACTGGTGGGCGAACGAAGACCTGTTCTGGGCTGTCCTCAGCTTCGATCCAGTGATCATGACGCACCCCGGCGTCCTGTTCGCCCCAGGCAACATGGGATACGAAGGCATCACCCCCATCGAGGGACTGCCCGGAGCCGAAGCCCTCTTCGCTGACCGCGTCCCCAAAGGCTTCAACAAGACGATGCCGCGCTGGGACCGAGCGCCCCACCTCCCGACCAATCCCCAGGCCGAAGTGCTCTACCCGCAGGCCGTCTCAACCCGACACCTGCAGCGCATCTACGTCCTCACCGACGAAGACGCAGCGAAGGCCGAGGCCATTGTCAGTGTCAGCGGACATGATGAGGTCGACATCATCGTCGACCCGGTCACGTTCGGCAGGTAAGGACTACGGTGAGCGCCATGCAATGGGAGGCAGTACGCGCCTCAGCCCAGTGGGCGGCGTACGGAGATGCACTCGGCTTCATCACCGAACTGACCGACACCACCGGTGTGCGACGACGCATCGGACAGGATGAAGTCACCGCGACCGTGCCCTGGAAGAGGCGCGTGGGAGGCCGCTACGGACGCGACATGCCTCTCCCCGCAGGCGCGTACTCCGATGACACCCAACTGCGCCTTGCAACTTCACGCGCCATTCGCGGAGACGGAGAATTCGACGCCGAGGCATTCGCGAAGATCGAAGTCGTTGCCTGGCAGGCCTACGCCCTCGGCGCCGGCCGCGGGACCAAAGCGGCAGCCACCGGTTTGATGCGGATCGAGGCCAAGTGGTCGCAGAACATCTTCGCCACCAAGGCCGCCCGCTACGTCGACATCGGCGGCAACGGTGCTGCTATGCGTATCCAGCCCCACGTCTGGTCCGCACGGGACCTCGCCAACTGGGACAACATCACCCGCGACGTCGTACGCAACGCAGTCAGCACCCACGGACACCCGCGAGGCATCCTCGGCGCCGTCCTGCACGCCGTCCTGCTGGCCCACACCCTGGACACCAATGAAGTTCCCGGGCCCAAGCAGTGGCGCCCCGCAGTCGATTGGCTGGAGCAGGTACCGGACGTCATCGCAAAAGACGACGAACTTGCATATCTGTGGCTACCCACGTGGAGTGATGCCGCTGGCATCGACTTCCGCTCGGCCGCCGTCACCGTCGCCAGCGAATGCCGCGCAGCACTCGAGGCCTTCGACCCCACAACGCCCCTTACAACAGAGACCTACGCTGCCCTGGTGCAGCGGTGGGGCGGCTTTGACGACGCAACGCGTGGATCAGGCACAGTCACCACTCTGCTTGCCGCGGTTCTGGCACATGCCTATGCCGATTCCTCAGAAGCCGGCCTGCTCCTTGCCGCTAACACTCTCGGCTCGGACACCGACACGATCGCCACCATGGCTGGCGCTCTTCTAGGCGTCGTCACGGCAGGCCCCCCACCTGGCACCGTGCAAGATGTCCAGGTAATCGACTCCGAAGCACGCCGCATGTGGGACATTTCTCAAGGGCGTGAAGCCTCCACATTCGCCTACCCAGACCTTCTGCGCTGGAGTCCGCCCAAGGCCACGCTCGATCTCGTAGGCCACACGCCAATGGGGCCGGCACTGGCCGGTCTGGGGCCCCTCACGCCTGCGGATAAACCGACAGCAAGTAACCAGGCCACATACGTGTGGGGCACTTTGCCGTTCGGCCAGAGCGTCCTTGTCCGCGCCAGGCAGGATCTCAGGCCTCTGGATGAGAACCTGCTCCCGGGGGATGTGCGACCACCGCGGAGCCGGCGGGCTGCAGACGTCCCGAAAGAGCAGCAACCCCTCTTCGACGCTCCGGTGCAGGCTGCCGCATCCGCCGATCAAAGGCCCGTCCTTGCCGGGACTGCACCTGATGCTGTGAGCGAGCGCGCCCACCGGCAGGCACCACCGTCCATTGAGGAGATCGTTCAAGAGCTGGCGAGAAACGGGTTCACTCCCGAGCAGGTAGGCCGGGCGTTGCTTCATCAGATCCGAGGTGGTCGGTACGGCGTCGAGCGGGCCGCTGCGTTCGCTGGACTCCTGGCTCGTGCGTACCACAGCGAGCAGGAGCGCCGTCGCTGAACTAGAGCTGCCTGTCCACGCTGATGCCGATGTCGGCCAGGAGTTGCTGCTGGTCACGATGCAGGAGCCGCCATGCCTGGCGTTGGGTGGTGATCCATCGTGTTGCCCGTGGGGTATCGGGGTGAGCACGGGTGTGGTGGTAGGCGTACTGCCACCGCATCGGCCAGGGTGGGTTCCACCACGGGTCCAGGCCTGCCAGGACCCGGGCTTGAGGCGATGTCCCGGTCTTCTTGCGGGCGCGTTGGCGGTGTCCGGCCAGCCAGCGCCCGATCGGGAAGCCTTCGTGCTGCTCGCTGGCGTGGGCAGCAAGGTGTCCGTGCTGGGCCCTGTAGGAGCGGGCATGGGCGACGTCGGTATCGAAGCGCGGCGTGGTGGTCAGTCGGCGGAAGTCACGCCGCGGGCCGACCCGCGCCCGGGCGGCCTCGGGGGTGATGCCGATAGCGGTGAGCAGGTGCTGCTGGCCGGGGTGGAGGCTGTCGTAGAGGGTGCACTGTCGCTTGACCCAGATACCCAGGGCGTCCTTCCCGACGGGAAGGACGCCCACCGTGTCGGCTCTGCGGCCGGCACGTATGCAGTCGCGGGCGCGGTAGTAGTTGCGCTGCCAGTGCAGGTCCCACGGCGGGTTCCACCACGGATCGATCGCGGCCAGTTGTCCGAGGTGTGGTGAGGCGGGCTCGCCTTTCCGGGCGCGCTGCTTGGCGCGGTTGCGCTGGCCGAACAGCCACATTCCGAGCGCGAATCCGCTCTGCCGTGTATCGCGTGGAACGGCCAGGTGCCCATGGACGTCGGCCCAGGCCCGGGCGTGCACCAGCGCGCTTTCGAACCCGGCACGGTGGTCGGGGCGCTGTCCGAGCCGGGGAACCCCCAGCGGCCTCTGCTGCGCGACCGCGGGAAGGCCTCCCACTGCTTCCGCACCTTCCGCGTCACCTTGTGGGCCACCCGGGGCCCGCAAGGGTGCAACAGAGGCACTGGCCGTGGCGGCCGGTACGTCGGCGATGGCCGTCTCAGGCTTCAGACCGAGCTGGTCGAGGAGATCGTGCTGGCCCGGCAGGAGGAGGTGGTAGCGGCGCTGTTGGATGCGCAACCACTCCTGCGCCTGCCTGTCCATGAGCACTAAGCTCGCAAGCATCTCCCCGCCCCCCGCCTGTTGGAGCTGTTGGCGCGCGTGCTCGTAGGAACGCTGCCAGCACAAGTGCCAGGGCGGCCGCCACCACGGGTCGATCCATGTCAAAGCCTCGGCACGGTCTGGCGACAGCACTCCGCGCCCCATCTGGCCGCGCCTGTCGGAAAGCCACCGGCCCAGTGGGTAGTCCTCATGCACGGTGCTGACACTGACTCCCGCCAGGCTTCCGTGCTCCAGAGCCCAGGCCCGGGCATGGGCGAGCGCCTCTTGCTCCCCGGCGCGCTGACTGCGACGCCGGGGCCGGGCATCCCGAGCCGCCTCGGCATCGATGCCCAGCTGTGCAAGGAGCCGTTGCTGCTCAGGATGCAGATCCGGATACCGGGTGCACTGGAGGTACAGCCACTCGCCCAGGCTGAGGCCGGTACCGGGAAATCCTCCCCGCGCATCCAACGGGCCCTGTTCCGCGACGTGGCACCTGGCCTGGTGGTAGGTGCGCTGCCACAGGGTCGGCCACGGCGTGTCCCAGTACGGGTCCAGTGCCCGCAGCGCGGTGCTGCGCCAGGCAGGCATCCCCAGACGGAGCATGCGCTGGTTGGTCATCCACGCCCCCAGAGGAAAGCCGTCCTGGAGCGTGTCCGCCCGTGTGGCCAGATGCCCCCGCGCAGCCGCGTAGGCCCGGGCACGAGTCAGGCCCGCTTTGAAGGCCTCGTCGGCCTGGCGGCTGTGCCCGCGCCGCCGTTTGGTGGGCGGAGCCTCTGCGGCTTCACCGCCGGCCATCTCCCGCAGGTGCTGGGCGAGTTCCTCAGCCAAGGGACGAGGCCGGTGCGCGGGATGGACCTTCCACAGCAACCGCTGCCCGTCGCCATCGGGCACTACCGCCGCCTTGCTGCACTGGTGCGCCCAGGCGAACAGCGGTCCGTCCATGCACGATGCCAGGCGATCAGCGAGCCAAGGCCGCCGCAGACAGCACGCCAGCTCATCGATGAGCACGGGAAGGTCACCCAGGCAGAAAGGAAGGTGGCCGCGCACCTGGGTTGTGATGCGGCGCCTCATCGTCTGGTCTACCAACATCTTGCCAACGGCCACCGTCTCCGGATAGGTGACCAAGCCACGGGCCAGGACTCGCCACCGCCCCGGCTCCTCGCCCTCCGGAACCGTCGCACACAGCCGTGCCTGCCACAGAGTTTCTTCCGGCCACTTTTGCGCCCACCACCAGGCTGTGACCGCCTCAGCAACCTCGAACGCCGAACCAGCGACGGGACAGCGGCGCAGCAGCCGGAGGTGATCCTCCTGCGCCTGGACCACCTCCGGGCATCCGGCCAACCCCACGACACGGCCCCCGCTGCCAGGCACGCCCATCAGCCAGCACCGGTGACGTGGGCAGACCCGCTGGTGCGCCGCCAGGTACACCCGGGCTGGCGCAACGCGACCGGTCCGCGCAGCCACACAGCCCGGGCACGCCGGACCCCAGGCGGCAACCGTCTCCACCCCGTTGCGGAGCCGCGCCGCCGGCCCCTCCTGCGAGGGGCCCAGCGGCTCCTCCCGCGTCCAGGCCGGCAACGCACGGCGTAAGCCCACCTGCGGCACACGACACAGCGCCGAGACCGGGTCCCGGGCCGCGGGGTTCAAGAACACCTCACTGTCGCCCTGCTGAGCCCCGACGACGTCCTGCTGGCCGCCCACTTCGGTAACCGACGACAGCAGACTCCGCACCGTCAGGCCGTACCTGTCCGCGATCCGCCCAAGGAACGACAGCGTCATCTCACCCTGCAGGGGAGCCACCCGAAAGGCACCCGCAGCCAGCAAAGGCTTCCCCCACCCATTCCGTCGCTTGTGATACTTATCGTGCTTCGGCTCAACAAGGGGCCTTGTCCCCGAATCCTGGACACGGGTTACGCGGCTGGTGCCAGCGTAGTTGGTGTGAGTTGGAGGGCGTCCTCGAAAGCGATCGGTGATCGTTGTCCGAGACGGGAGTGACGGCGGCGGGTGTTGTAGCGGTGGAGCCATCTGAACGCGTCGAGTCGGGCCTCGCGCGCGGTTGGCCAGCTCTTTCGTCCTTGGAGCGTCTCGCGTTTGAAGGTCGCGTTGAAGGACTCGGCGAGCGCGTTGTCCGCGCTGGAACCGACCGCGCTCATGCTTCGCCGGAGCCCTGCTGACCTGCAGGCTTGGGCGAAGGCCCTGCTCGTGTACTGGGCTCCGTGATCGGTGTGCATGATCGATCCGGCGAGGCTTCCGCGGGTGCGGATCGCCGCGGCCAGGGCGTCGGTCACGAGGTCCGTGCGCATGTGGTCGGCGATCGCCCATCCGGCCAGACGGCGTGATGCGAGGTCGATGACGGTCGCCAGGTAGCAGAACTTCCCGCCCTCGATGGGCAGGTAGGTGATGTCGCCGACGTACTTCGTGTTCGGGGCCTGGGCGGTGACGTCGCGGCCGATCAGGTCCGGCGCCTTGGCGGCGGCCGGGTCGGGGACGGTGGTGCGGTGCCGGCGGCGCAACCGGATTCCTTCGATCCCGGACGCCCGCATGATCCGGGCGACGCGCTTGTGGTTGATCGCCTCGCCGCTCTCCTCGCGGAGCTCGGCGGTGATGCGCGGGGCTCCGTAGGTGCCGTCCGACTCGTGGTGCACGGCCCGTATCCGGGCCGCCAGGTGGGCGTCGGCCGCCTGCCGTGCGGCCCGGTCGGCGGCCGTCCGCCGCCAGTAGTAGAAGCTTGAGCGGGCGACGCCGAGGATGCTGCAGAGCCGCTTCACGCCGTAACGGCGCTGGAGGTCGGCGACGCACTGGAAGCGGTTCACCAGCGTGTCTCCCCGGCGAAATACTTGGCCGCCTTGCGCAGGATCTCGCGTTCTTCCTCCAGTTCACGGACCTTCTTGCGCAGGGCAGCGTTCTCCGCCTCCAGCGGCGTGGGCGGCTCGACGGGCGCCTCTGCCCGGCGACCCCGGGGCCGGCTCACGCCGGCTGCCCGGACCCAGTTCCGCAGGGTCTCCGGGTTGATCCCCAGATCGGCGGCGACCGACCTGATCGTCGCCTCGGGCCGCGACTCGTACAGCGCGACCGCGTCCGCCTTGAACTCCGGCGGGTAGTTCTTCAGGACCACGAGATGTCCGTTCTCAGATCCTCAGGACCCAGTGTCTCGTGTGTCCAACATCAGGGGTCAAGGCCCAAGCTGTAACCGAGTATTTCGTTGGCGAGTCTGCGCGTAGTTGCCTCTGACCCGGATCACAGGGTCAACGCCTCTTGCCGCCAGCTGGGTATCCGTTGGCATACCACCAGCTGTCGATGTCCCCCAGGCCGGACAGATCCGGCTCCGGCAAGCCCGGGTCGACCGTCGCCGCAGTGCCTTCGGGAACCAGCACCACCTCAATGCTCCCCTTGTCCGATCCACGGTCGAACGTCTTCAGGACCTCCAGCGCTTCCGCCTGACTAGCGCAGATCGGTAGGTGAACTGCGAAAACGCGTGAACTGCCACCGTTGTGTGCCCCTGCGCGAATCATCAGGCGCATGGCCTCTTCGAAGCACTCCAGGCCACCCACAGTGATCCGGTAGTAGGGGCTGCCCAAGTCTGCGTGGTCACCGTTGCATGCGGATTTGGTGGCTTGTGGGCGGCAGGAGTCGCACTGTGCGCCTTCGGCCGGCACACGTACCCGATCGCACGACGCGCACAGCCACGAGCCGCACCCCTTACAGCGGTTCGGTGCGGGGAAGCCCACAGAGTGCATTCCCACTTCTCTGGGCAACTGCTCGTCGCACGGGCACGATGCCAGCCGCGCGTGCCGTTCTGCTTCCGCTTCGGCAGTCCGGCGTTGCCGTTCCGGCTCTTCCTCCGCCCAGATCCTTGCCCGTTCCGCGTTTCTGAGGTTCCGGGCTCGGATGCAGTTCTCGCGCTCCTCGTCACTGAGATGGGTCCAACAGGCAGTAACGGGCGCCGGCTCTCCCGTGATCGCGGGCCAGTCAGTGGGCCTGCTCTGACAGCGGCGCGCCGTGCTCTTCGTCATTCGGGTGCACGTCGCCTCGCCCACCGGCTCGGGGAGCATGACAGAGGGAGGGAATCTCTGCGTCCCCTCCGACTCCTGCGGGTTGGAGCACCCACCGCAGCGGACACCTGCGCCTGCTACGAACCGGTTGCCGCAGTCCGCGCACAGCCATGCGTCGCACCCTGAACAGCGGTACTGCGAGCCGTAGGCCAACGAGTACCGGCCGATCGCGTCCGGCACCGGCCCGCTCACCGTGCGCATCACGCACAGGGAGCAGCGGTTCGGCAGCGTCGGCGGCAGAGTGTCGGTGCTCGGCATCCGCCCATCATGCCCACCCGGAATGAGCCGAGCCCACGCTTCACACCGGAATGGACCCGATCGAGTTCGCCCGCTAACGGGGCACTCAGTCCCGCCGCCCCAGGCACGAAATCATCAACTGAAACGCTCAGTCACACAAGCCGGTGCCGGGCTTGCGGCCGGCGCCAGGTCAGTAGTCGAGGTCGAGGTAGTCGATGTCGTTGAGGGTGACGTCGGAGAGTCCCATGGCGCGGCCTCCACCGTCTTGGAAGTAGATCTCTTTGAATCCCTCGGCGATGATCCCCCGCATCTCCCGGTCGCTGGCGCCTGTGTTGCGGGCGTCGAACAGGCGTTGCGCGTACGCAGGGGGAAGGTGCACGGTGAGTCGGCGGAAGCGTCCGTCGTCGGTCGTGCCGATGGGCGCGGTGTAACCGAAGCGGGCCCTGGTCTCCACCGTGATCCCGCCGGAGGCCGCGGCTTGCTTCTGCCGACGCTTGCGCACCTGCGGCTGCCACCGCTGCCGTACTGCGTCGTCGATCCGGTCAGCGATTGCCTTGGGCGGGTGCTTGCGTTCGCCTTTGCGGTAGCGCTCCACCGACCGCTGGCTGACCCCGAGCTCCGCCGCGACGGCCTTGGTCGTCTTGAGCTGCTTCATCAGGAAGTTGATGCGGGCCTGGAGGGTCTTGGGCGGTTGGCGGGTGAAGGCTTCCCGGTCGGCGCGTTCGATGGCGTCGTCGATCTCTGCCACGGTCTACTCGCCTTCGTCGAGGACGGCGTCGCCGCCCTTGATGTGCCGGGCCGGGTTGTAGCCCTTCTCCATCAGGTCGACCGCCCACAGCATCGACTGGACGCCCTCCAGTTTCGCCAGACCGGGCGTAGGCCCGAGGCGGAATCCGCCGGGCTGCGGCTTACCGGACGCGGCGTAGGGCAGGAAGTCCAGCGGGCTCTCCCCCGGCGAGGGGTAGACGACGCAGTCGGACAGCACGGCGAGCGGGAACAGGCCCGTCATCTTCGCCATGTTGCCCAGCTTGCGGTGCATGTTGACCCGCGCTTTGGAGATGACGGCGGCGCGGATGTCGGGGCGCCAGGTGGGCCGCTGAAGGGCCGGCCACCGCTCGCCCTCCTTGTAGGACTTGCCCTGCGGGCGCTCCCTGAGCTTGCCCACGCCGCCCTTCACCGTGGCCTTGATAGCGGACAGGACGGCCGCCAGAGCCGGGTCGACGTCCTTGTGCCGCTCCATCGCCGCGAGGAACGCGCGATCGTCCAGGTCCCGGGTGACACCGAGGTCGGCGAGGGTGTCGACATAGGCGGTCTTGAGCCGGTCGTGCCACGGATCCAGGTAGGCGCCGGTTTCGCGGCGCAGGTACGCCTCGATCGGGTGGACGTCGTAGCCGAGCTCCTGGGCGTAGGCGACGGTGTGCGTCTGGTACCAGGCCGGGCCCGTCGGCCGCTCGCCGGTCGGCGTGAACGGCGACGGCAGGCGCGGGTCCAGCTCGATGGGGGAGAGGTCGACCAGCCACGAGCCGGGGATCTTCGGGTTGAACTTCGGGGCGTGGAAGTGGTCGGGGGCGGAGAGGCCGACGACCAGGCGGGCCGCGGCGGCGAGGAAGGCGGTGTTGAGGTCCAGGCCGACCGTGAAGGGCAGTGTGCACTCCTCATCCGTCAGCAGGTCCACCGAGCGCACCCACTGGTACGCCTCCTCGTTGAGGAACCCGCCACTCCAGCCGGAGTCCACGACGACGGGGTGCTCCGGGGTGGCCTCCGGCGGCGCCGGGTCCATCGGCTCCGTCCCCAGCGAGCCCGGGTTGTAGCCGGACACCCAGTTTCCGGTTGCCGGGTCCTGCACGGCCTTCGTCGGCGGGCGCAGCGCCGTCATCAGCTCCAGGCCCGACACGGCCGTCGACCCGCGCGGGGTGATAACCCGGGTCGCGTACACACTGAGGACGCGGGCGATGTCGGCCGGCTCCATCTCGGAGACTCCGGGCCAAGACCGCTCATCAAGGGCGTCCCAGGACAGGATCGCGAGTTGCACGCACTGCCGCTCGCGCCCCTGGGCCTTGCGGTAGATCCGCGCCCACGGCCCGAACCCACGCTGCGTCAGCTGCCACTTCGCCTTCACCACCTGTTTGACCACCGGGTGGTCCTCGGGCAGGCGCAGGGAGCGGCGCTGCTCGTGGCCCTCCAGGCGCTGCGGCAGCCCCAGCTTCACGGCGGCTGCGGCGGTGAGCACGATCAGCGGGTCGGAGTCCTTGCCGTACCGGTTGAGCTTCGCGGCTCCGAGGCCGGACTCGCGCAGCGTCCACTCCACCAACTCCGGCACCGTGCGCGCGGGGCAGTCGAGCACGATGCCGCCCACGCCGTACGCGGAACCGTCACCGTCCAGCACCGCGAGCGGACCATGCGGGAACCGTGAGTCGGCTACAGGCGCGGCACGCTTGTTCGCCGGACGGCGCGACGTCGCCGACTCAGCCTGGACGACGGGCGCCTCCACTACGGCGGGCGCCTCGGGCGCGGCCGGGCCGGTGAACGTCTCCGCAACCGGCTCCGGGCTGAGCGCGGGAGCCGGGGCGGGCGTGACAGCGGGAGCTCCGTGGGCCGGGTACTTCGCGGCCCACCCGTTCAGCAGCCGCTGGTAGGCCTCCAGGCGCGGCGACTTCGGCTCCGAGCGGCCGTTCTCCCAGTTCTTCACCGACTGGGTCGTCGTCTTCAACGCGGTGGCGAGGCGGGCCTGGGTGATGCCGGCGGCCTCACGAAGCCGGGCACGCTCCGCCGGAGGCGGGAGATGCGGCTCCTCGTTCAACAGAGCGTCGACGGACGCGAACAGCTCTTCCTCAGATGCCATTCCCTGCACCTTCACGTCAGGACCAGATACTGCTTAACCAAAAACTTAGCCCACTTCTTAACCTTCCCGTGCCCACTCCAACCCCAGCACGGCAAGCGCGGCGAGTTTGTCGACGGTGAGCTTCGCGCGGCGGCTTTTGCTGTTGCTGAGGAACACTCCGAGTCGGACTTCTGTCCCGCCCTCCAGCCGCTCTACGTGGGCCCTGGGTACTGTCACGGAGCCGGTGCGGGCCTTGTACTGCGCCAGGGCCGCTACGCCTTTCTCGAAGGCTCCCACGGGCGTGGTGGACGGCTTCGCGGGCGCTTCCGGCTCCGGGGCGGGTGGTGTGATGCCGAGCTGCTCCAAGCGCTCGCGTTGCCCGACGGTCAGGGCCTGCCAGACCGCCGGTTTCTGCTGCCGGGTCAGCCATTTCCCGATGTCCATGCCGTGGACCGTGAACCCGGGCAGGACCTCTGCTTGGCCCTCTTCGTCGGCCATCAGTTCGCGCAGCGCGGCGTAGTGCCGTTGCCAGTCCGCCGGCCACTCGGGGTTCCAGTCCTCGTCCACGGCTTCCAGTGCTGTCTTCCATTCGGGGTGGTCGTCCAGCGCACCAGGACGCCGCAAATTCGCGAGCCACATCCCCAATGGTCTATCCAGCATGGCCGCCGTGCGGGGCGCGCAGAGTGTCCAGTGTTGGTCGTAGTACGCCTTCGCGGCTTCCAGGTTCTCCTGGAACCTCTCATCCGCCACCGACCACACCATGCCGAGCCGCTCCAGCCGCTGCGCGCGCTGCCCGTTCATCTCCCCGGCCCCGTACGCCCGTCGCTGCTCCGCCACCCACTGTCCAAGAGGTGTCGCACCCTCGCGGTGTCCGTAGGGCACGCGGGCGTTCCCGACTCGCTCGACGTACGTCTTCAGCTTCGCCCAGCCGCGGGCCCAGTCCTGACGTTCGGTGTCGATGACGTTGAAGCTGACCCAGTCCGCGACCATCACCGGATCCCTGGGAGCGGCAAAGCGGAGCAGCAGGCGGGATTCGTCCTCACCTTCCTCGGGCGGCGCACCGATGTGCTGGGACGGTTGCGCGACGTCCTTCTGCGGCTCCTGCGGAATCGCAAGCAATTCGATTGCCTCTTCGTCGTGAGCGCGCAGGCCTTCCAATACCTTCACCAACGGGCGATACGATCCCGAGGTGAACATGTCTTCCGGCTTTTCCCCGGGCTGGAGAAATACCGGCACGATCAGAGAGGCGACCTTGCCCTGTCCCGGCTTCTGACGCAAAGCGCGTCCGATAGCCTGGACGATGTCATGCGGCGCGCCCTTGGGGTCCAACAGGGCAACGCTGTCCACCGCTCTAATATCAACGCCTTCCCCCAGGACGCGGCAATTCGAGAGAATCGCGCGCAGTGCCGTGATGCCGAATTTGCCCAGGACTCCGCGTCGGCGCTCGGGCACGTGCTCGCCGCAGAGCCAGTCCGCCCAGATCTGCGCCGGGTACCGCTCCGGCTGGTCCGCGTGCAGCTTCGCCGCCACAGGCTCCAGGCCCTCCGCATAAGCCTGAGCCTCTATCGTCCGATGATGGAAGGTGATGCACGTCTGCAGACGGTGCTGCGCCATGGTGTGCAGGAGCGCGGCCTGGAGCGCCCCGAGCCGCTGTCCCCGCACTTCCTCACTGCGCCGCTCCTCGCCCATCAGCCGCTCCGGGGTGACGACCGGGTCCTGGAGCTCCAGCACGATGATCTGGTACCGCGCCAGCAAGCCACGTGACACGGCTGACGCCAGCGACAGCTTGTACAGGACGGGCCCGAAAACGTCCTCGTCGTCCATGGAAGCAGCCATCTCCTGGGGCAGCGCGTCCCGCACGCCCTCAGCGATCTCCCAGCTCGGGGGCCGCTCCTGCCAGATCCGCGGCGTCGCCGTCAGATACAGCCGGCGCGCCGCCGGGATGACTCCCTGGTCGTGCACGGCAGCCCAGGCCTTGCCCATCGACCCGCTTGTCCTGTGGGCCTCGTCGACACACACCAGGTCCATCGGAGCCAGCTGCTGGCCGTAGGCGCCCTCGAACGCCTCCGCGAGGACACCGAGACTGGCGTACGTCGCGTAGATGGTGACCGGCCCCTGCCCGTGCCACAAGGCCAGTTGCACAGGATTGGTCGTGCTCCTGACCTTGAGGCTCCACAATTCCGGGTCGTCCTGGAGCGAACATACCGCGACCGCCGGACCCGTATGCCCAGCCGCATTCCACGCCTGCACCGTCTGACTCAGCAGATCCAGCGTCGGCACCAGAACGAGAATGCGCCCCTTGGGTGCGATCCGCCTTGCCGACGCAGCCGCAATGATGGTCTTCCCAGTCCCACACGCGGCGTGCACCTGACCACGCAGACCATTCACGGGAATACCGCCCGGCGGGACATCAAGCCCGCGCACAATAGCCGCAACAGCCTCGATCTGATGGTCACGCAGCTTCACGGCCATTCCCGTGTTCTCCTCTTCGCGGAATGCGGTCCGTAACCTGAAAGGGAATCCCGGAGTGGCGAGAGGTCCGGGGTGGTGCTGTCTGTTCCCAGATCCTACACAGTGCCTTACCATGATGCATCACCCATGCAGGAGGTTCGCCCTCCAGGATGACACTTGGCTGATTCCCACCCATGGAGACAGGTTGGCGTGTACGCTGACGAGGTGTCGTTGGGTTGCCCGTACGGACAGTTGAGCACGGGGGAGGGGTTCGGGTGGAGCGCAGCGGAGCCCGTCACTGCGGTGGGGCCGGCACCTGTTCGGCCGACGATCCGTCACTTCCGTTGCCGGGGTGGCGGCTGGGATTCCCAGTAGCTACGCAGGCCCGCACATGATGCACTCCCCTTACTGCCAGCTCTGGCACCCGCGCAAGCGCGGGTGCCAGTCAATTCGCGCTTGCGCGAATTGACTTCCCGTCGGAATTCCGTTTACGGAATTCCATTCCCGCGTTTACGCGGGAATTCGAATTTCGCAATCCGTAATGGGTCACTTTTCAACGCGCCCCCCCCTGGCTCGTAATAAAAACTC
>NZ_JBHXNW010000100.1:0-27416 GCF_042717365.1 Streptomyces sp. NPDC058534 | reverse complement strand
TCGGGTGCCATGCCGGAGGAGCCGCGGTGGGCGATGACGTCGGGGTCGCCGGTGGCGGCGTGTGCGGTGGTCGTCGTCAGGGCCAGGGCCAGACCACTCAGCACGGCCACGACGGCACCGGCGTGCCTCTTGCTCGCATGCTTCACTGCAACCTCCCGCGTTGAATGACTCCCAGGAGGCTGGCGGAGCCCGGTTACGGGAACCCTGCCGACGTCTGGCGGCGCCGGGATCGGCCGGTGGAGCGCGAAGGCGAACCGCTCAATCGCGGCGGAAGGGCAGCGAACGCGCGCAATCGCCCCCTTCCGGCCGGCGACGTCACCTGCCGAGGACGCCCTCGGGCAGCAGCGACTGCGGCGAGGTGGCCGGGTGCCCCACCTCCAGCGATCCGAGGCGACCGTTCAGGAGCGGAGCACCGGGCACCCCGGCGGACGGGCCCGGCGCGGGCGCGGACCCGGCGACGGGCACCAGGAGAGCGGCGGCCAGGAGGAGACAAGGGCGAGCTTCTTGATCACGTCCGCCCCAACGAACGGCGGCCCAGGGGGGAAACGCTCGCCGTAGGCCGACTGGCCCAGTGGCGTTACCCGCGAGGTAATCGACCGCTCCCGTCCCGCCCGGCAGGATCGGACACGTCGGCGGGAACCCCCGCCGGACCGGATCACCGCGGCGAGGAGAACACGATGTCCGTCGAGCACACCGCAGGCGCGGGGGAGCAGGTCACCGAGGCCACCCGGAGCGTCGTGAGCGAATTCCTGGCCGCGCGCGTGGCGGGGGACACCGGGCGGCTGATCGAGTTGTTCGCCGACGACGTCGACTGGCAGCTCGCCGATAACCCCGCCGTCCCCTGGATCCGGCCCCGCTCCACGGGCGCGGAATGCGCGGCGCAGTTCACCGAGTTGATGGAACACACCGTGCCCGAGGACGCGCGTGCCTCGGTCGGCACCTTCCTCGTCGACGGCGCGGACGCCGTACTGATGGGCCGGGTGTCGGGGACCGTACGCGCGACGGGCCGGAGCTTCGAGGGCCCGTTCGCCCTCCACCTGACCGTCGAGGACGGCCGGATCACCCGGCACCACCTCTACGAGAACAGCCTGTCGATCGCCGAGGCCTGCACCCCCGCCGTCTGACGGTTCAGCCGGTCCGCCCGAGCCGCCCGTCGAAAGCGGCACCGACGTCGGGACAGTTGAGCCGGACGGTGTCGAGGAAGGCGTCCATGACCGGGGAGCGGTCCCTCAAGCCGAAGGACGGCACCAGATCGGGCAGGGCGGTCGGCCGCGGACTCCTTGCCCAGCAGGGCGCACAGCCCGGTGGGCACGGCGGGCTCGTCCGCACCCGGCGCGACGATCAGCGGCCGCCGGCGGAACCGGCCGACACTCACCGTCGGCCGGCCCGCGCACGGCTGCGCGGTGCGAGGTCCGCTCGGGGTCACCGCGGCGGGGCCGGCCTACTACCCCAACCGGCGCGAACGGCGCGTTCGGGCACGCCATGGCGTACGAGGCCGGGTCTTCGCCGTCACGGCGACGCTACTCGGTACGCAGCGCCGTGGCCGTACGCGCGCCGGCCGCCCAGCCGGCCGGGACCAGCGCGCCCAGCACCGCGATCACGACCCCGCCCAGTCCCAGCAGGAGCAGCTGAACAGGCCCGTACACATCCAGGACCGGCGTCGGCAGACTGGTGCCTACGGCATGCCCCATCACCGGCATGACAAGGCCGTGCAGCGCGTACCCCGCCGGGACGCCGATCAGCCCGCCGATCACGCCGATCGCAGCCACGGAGGAGAGCACGAGGCTCATGGTCTGCCGCGGTGACATGCCGATCGCCTTGCAGACGCCCAGGTCGTGGATGCGTTCCCGGGTGTCCAGGACCACGGAGTTGAGTATGCCGAGGCCGGCCACGGAGACCAGCATCAGGGTGAGCAGCACCGCCATCGCGGACATGATGAGGAGGACGCCCTCCTGCCCCGAGGGGGCATTGGTCGTGGCGTCGCCGCCCAGCGGCTGTACGACCGCGGCGACCTTCTGGGCGTACGCGTCGGCGGAGGCGCCGGACTTCACCTCGACGAGGAAGGTGGTGGGCTTTGCCGACGCGAAGTCGGCCATGTCCGCGTGGATCTCCAGCCCGCTGCCCGAGGTGTCGAAGGACTCGCCCACGATCCGCAGGTTCGCGGTCTCCGTCTCGTGGGTCACCCGCACCATGTCACCGATCTTGGTACTGGTCCTTTCCAGGAAGCGCGTGGGCACCACGACCTGACCCGTATCGGTGATCCAATGCCCGGCGATCATTTCGTAGCTGCCGGAGCGCGAATCGCCCTGGTAGAGGCTGGCCCGAACCGAACCGGAGATCCCGGCCACGGCGACCTCGGTCCGGGTCTTGCCGTAGTACGACTTCAGCCCCGCCTCGGACTTGAGGGCGGCCCGGACCCTCGCCGGGTCGGCGCCCTGGGGCCCGGACGGGCCAACCGCGCTGCCGCCGACGGGAGACGGGCTTGCCGCGCCGCCCCCCGCAGGAGGAGGCGGAGGAGGAGCGGCGTTGTTGAGCTTGACCGTCGTGACCGTGACCGCGGCACGGCTCTCGGGATCCTGCGAGGCACCGATCGCACTCAGGGACGAGGTCAGCCCCACCGCGAAGGTCGCCGCGACCGTACCGAACGCCACCGCCAGCAGCATCGCGAGGGTACGGACCGGATGGGTGAAGGGGGTGGCGAGACCGTAGGTCACCGGTCGCGGCAGCGGCAGCAGCCCCACCACCCGGTGTGCCCACTGGCCGCGCCCTGTGCGCGGCGACCTGCCGACCGCGATGGCTTCGACCGTGCGCAGTCTTCCGGCCCGCAGCGCGGGAATCAGCGCCGCGAGCCCCACGACGACCAGGGCGGCGGCCGGCACCGTGACGTCCACCCACCAGGCCACCGAGAGCGAGACGGTGCCGTATACCGCCTCGGTGTCCGAGAGCAGCGGCACTGCCAGCAGGTTTCCCAGGACGACCCCCAGGGCGATGCCGGCACCGGCCGGAATCAGCGCCTGGGCCACGTAGGCACGTACGACCTCGCCCGGAGTGAAGCCGATGGCCTTGAGAACGCCGATTCTGCGCAGGCTGGTGCCGACCGCACCACTGATCACACTGCTGACGATGATCACCGACATCACGATGCCGAGCACGCCGAAGGCCATCACGAACGGGACGGTCGCCGCCGCACCCTGATCAGCGGCGCGTTTGATGTCCAGCCAGGACTGGGTACCCAGCAGCGCACCGGACCCCACGGAGGCGGCGAGCTTCTTCCGCGCGGCGAGGATCTGCTCCGTCGTACTCGCGGCGTCGAAGCGGTAGAGCATCTGGCTCGTGACCGGACTGCCCTCCGACCCCAGCACGTCGACCTGCGCGGGAGTCGCCCAGGCGTCGGCTGTCCTGCCGGCCGACACCGCGAAGCCGACGATCGAAAGGGTTGGGGCGTTCGTGGAGTCCGAAGCCTTCAGAGTGGCGCCGATCCCGATGGCGGGCCCCTCGAAGGACGCGGCGAGCACGATCTCGCCCGGCTGCCGCGCCCACCGGCCGGACTTCAGCTCCACGCGGTCCACGTCGCCGTCCGGACCGGACCGCCCCACCAGGGTCAGCGTCGGCAGAGGGAAGCCCGCCTGGTCCACCGGGCGGATCGCCGTGGTCGGGTACGGCCCCGACTTCGCGGTGACGCCGGCCGGCTCGCCGGTCTCTGCCAGCTTCGCCGCACTCGCCTTGACCGGATCGAACTGGGCGGTGATGTGCGCACCCTGCTGCTTCTCGAAAGCGTGCTCGAAGGGCGCGGCCGAGGCGACCATCAGCGACCCGGCGACCACGGCCGACGCCACGGCCATCATCGTGGCCACGGCGATCACCACGGTCTGCACCCGCCGCCGGCCCACCCCGGAGCGTACGACCCGGCCGAGCGCGCCGGTACCGAACATGCTCATCGGACGGCCTGCGCGTACGAGTCGACGGCTACGTGACCGTCTACCAGGTGAATCGTGCGGCTCGCGCACGCCTCCGCGAACGTCAGGTCGTGCGTCACCAGCACGATGGTCTGTCCGGAGCGGTGCAGATCCATCAGCAGATCGCGGACGTCGTGGCCCGAGGCGGTGTCGAGCGCACCGGTGGGCTCGTCGGCGAGCAGCAGCGCCGGCCGGTTGACCAAGGCCCGGGCGACCGCGACCCGTTGGCGTTCGCCTCCGGACAGTCGACCCGGGTAGGCGCGGGCGTGCTGCTGGATGCCCAGCATCTCCATGAGCTCACCCGCGCGGGCCGCGGCCGCGCGCCGACCGGTCCCGGTCAGCTGGGCCGGGAGCTGGATGTTGTCGGTGACGGTGAGGTCGTCGAGGAGATTGAAGAACTGGAAGGCCATGCCGATGTGCTCGCGACGGAACTTGGCGAGGGCGTGCTCACTCAACCGGTCGATTCGCCGCCCGGCCACGATCACGGCGCCATCGGTCGGCTTGTCCAAGCCGGCGACGAGGTTCAGCAGGGTGGACTTGCCGCTGCCGGAAGGGCCCGTGACGGCAAGGGCCTCTCCCTTGGCGACGCTGAGCGTGAGCGGTCCGAGCGCCGGGTCGCCGGCGCTGTCGTAGCGCTTCACCACACCCTCCAGTTCGATCACTTGACGCATACGAGTTGTCCGTCCCTTGCGGTCGAGAGAGGCACCTGCCGTTACCGGTCCTGCGAACCTAGGGGCGCCGCGTAGAGGGCGCGTCGGCCGCGGAACCGACATCACGTCCTTCCCGCGGAGGATTCGGCCGCGGGTCATCCCTGAGAAGTAGGCCTCCGGGGCAATGCCCCGGCCGGACAGGCGGACGCGGGCAAGGTGGAGAGCGCAGCACAATGCACGGGTGGAGACGGAAGACCGGCGCAGCCGGCATCGGCAACTCATCGACGCGCTACGCCCGGAGGCGAAGGCCGCCCCGCTGTCCCGGCGAGCAGTGAGCGCCGATGTGGTGCTGGCGTTCGTACTGACCGTCATCGCCCTGTTCGTGGCGGTGCGCCATCCCGGCGCCGGGCCGGTGAACATCAACCTCCCTGCGGTGGACGGCGGGACCGGGGTCCCGGCCCCGCCCTCGCCGCCCGACCCCGGCCAGGTGCCCGTCGAGGAAGAACCCTCCTCCGTGCCCTGGGCCCTGGTCGTCCTGTCGACGCTGCCGCTGGCAGCCCGGCGCCGGTATCCGCTGACCCTGTTCCTGGTGGTGCTGGGTGCCGCACTGGCCATCGGTGGCTCCGCCTCCTGGATCACCGTCCTGGCCTGCGTCATCGGCGCCTACAGCGCCGTCGTGTACAGCCGTTACCGGACAACGGCGATCGCCGTCCTGGTGATCGCCGCCGCGCTGTCCGGTTTCGCCTTCCGCAACGCGGAACCCGTGCTCCCCGGATGGTCCAGCCCGGGATTCGTGCTCCTGGTGGCAGGGATGCTGGCCAGCCTCGTCCGCTTTCTGCAACTGCGGCTGGCCGCCAGCCGGAACCGGGTGACAGAACTGCGGGCCGCTCAGGAGGAGGCCACGCGCCGTGCCGTCGAGGAGGAGCGGGCCCGCATCGCCGCCGAACTGCACGACGTCGTGACCCACAATGTGAGCGTGATGGTGATCCAGGCCGGCGCGGCCCGCAAAGTGATGGACATGGCGCCCGAGCAGTCGAAGGAGGCACTGCTGGCCGTCGAGGCGGGCGGTAGGGCAGCCATGGCCGAACTCCGCCACGTGATGGGCCTGCTGGCCGCCCCGGACCACGAGAGGCCCGATGGCCGGGAGCCCCAACCCGGGCTCGCGCAACTCGACGCACTCGTCGCACGAGTACGCGCCGCCGGAACACCCGTGAGCGTCGGGGTGTCGCTGCCGCCCGATCCGCTGCCACCGGGCGTGGACCTCGCGGCGTATCGCGTCGTACAGGAGGCGCTGACCAACACGATCAAACATGCGCGCGGCGCGCAGGCGTCCGTCGCCATCGGGTACACCGACGCCTGTCTGGAGATCGAGATCACGGACACCGGTGGCACCGAGGATTCCCCGCCGGTGCAGAGCAACGGCCGTGGCCACCTGGGGCTGCGCGAGCGGTTGGCCGTCTACAAGGGCGAGCTGACGGCCGGGCCGACGCCCGCCGCCGGCTACCGGGTGACGGCCCGCATCCCACGGAGCGCGGTATGACCGCGGACCGGCCGCCGCTGCGCGCCGTCATCGCCGACGATCAAGCCCTCGTACGCACCGGCTTCAAGATGATCCTGGCTGCCGACGGTATCGAGGTGACGGCCGAGGCGGCCGACGGGGCCGAGGCCGTCGCAGCGGTTCGGCGTACGCGGCCCGACGTCGTCCTCATGGACATCCGGATGCCGGAGATGGACGGCATCGAGGCCACCAGGCGCATCACCGGGGACGCCGGCCCGGCCGGAACACGGGTCATCATCCTCACCACCTACGACCTCGACCACTACGTCTATGCCGCGCTGACGGCCGGCGCCAGCGGCTTCCTGCTCAAGGACGTCACCCCCGAACACCTGGTCTCCGCCCTACGCCTGGTGCGGACCGGCGACGCTCTCCTCGCGCCCACGATCACCCGCCGGCTGATCGAGCGCTTCGCCCGTCACGACGAACCGCAGACCATCGCCCCGCACCGCGATCTGTCCGGCCTGACCCCGCGCGAGCTCGAAGTGCTCCGCCTCCTCGCGACGGGCCTCAGCAATGCCGAACTCGCCTCCCGGCTGTTCCTCAGCCCGACCACGGTCAAGACCCACGTCGGCCGCATCCTGTCGAAGCTGGACCTGCGCGATCGCGTCCAGGCTGTCGTCTTCGCCTACGAGACCGGGCTGATCGCCCCGGGCGGGGGCGCCTAGTGCCTGTGACCGGGAAGGCTCGCCGGGGTGGTGGCTCGCCTCGATAGTCTGCACGGCGTGATCCACCCATACGAAGGCTCCGACGATGCAGCGGTCGCGACAGCCGCGGCGCGGACCGGCGCGGACGTGGTCCGCAAGATGTACGGCCGGCGGCTCAACCGCATCGACAAGGGTGCCGGGGACTTCGCCACCGACGCCGATGTGGAGGCCGAGAAGGCGATCCTCGGCGTCATCCGTGCCGCACGGCCCGATGACGCGGTGCTCGGCGAGGAAGGCGGGCAGCAGGGCGGTGCCGACGCGGTGCGCCAGTGGCTGGTGGACCCCCTGTGCGGCACGCTGAACTACGCCGTCGGCAACATGCTGGTGGCCGTCAACGTGGCCCTGCGCGACGGGGCGGCGGCGGTGGCCGACCCGTTCAGCGGCGAGGTCTTCTTCACCGACGGGGAGACCGCCTGGGCCCGGCGCGACGGGACCGACGACGCACCACTGACGCCCACGCCCGCCACCCGGTTGGTGGACGTCAACCTGGATCCGCCGTTCCCGAGTGCGCCCGGATTCCGGGCCGTGGATCTGCTGGCCCACACCGAGTTCGTCGACCGCTTCCGGCCGCGCGTCGTATCCACGACCCTGGCGCTGGCCTGGGTCGCGGCCGGCAGGCGCGCCGCCTATGTCACCGACGGCGGCGACCTCTCCCAGAGCGTGCACTTCGCGGCCGGCATCGCCTTGTGCCGGGCCGCCGGCTGCACCGTCACCGGGATCGACGGCGCCCCGATCGGTGATGCGGGCCGCGGGCTTGTGATCGCCGCCGACGCCGAGACCCACGAGCTGCTGATGTCGATGATGCGCAGCCGAAGTTGAGGCTGTGAGCGACGGGGCGGTGGCGGGCATCGGCGTTCCGCCACCGCGGATCTCTGCGCAGGCCCGGGCCCGCACGGTGGACACCACCTACGACGACTCCCGCACCACCAGCTCCGTCGGAAGCGTCAACTGCTGCCGTGGCGCGCCGTGCTGCGTGATGTCGGTGAGGATGCGGGCCATGGTCCGTCCCAGCTCCTCCACCGGCTGACGCACCGTCGTGAGCGGTGGGTCCGTGTGCCGGGCGAGGACGGAGTCCTCGAATCCGACCACGGCGACATCGCCGGGCACCTGCCGCCCGTGCCGGCGGAGTTCGGCCAGGGCGCCGACCGCCATGAGGTCCGAGGCCGCGAAGACGGCATCCAGATCCGGGGCGCGTTCAAGAAGCAAACGCATCGCGCGCGCCCCGCCCTCCTCGGTGAAGTCGCCCGCCTCCACCAGGAGTTCCGCGGCGAGCGCCCCCGCCTCCAGGTGTGCGTCGCGCCAGCCCGCGAGCCGGCTGCGGCCGACGTCCATGTCCAGCGGCCCGGTGATGGTCGCGATCCGCTTCCGTCCGCCGGTCAGCAGGTGCCGCACCGCCGCGGCGGCCCCGCCGGCGTTGTCCGCGTTCACGTAGCTCAGCCGCTCGCCCGCGTCGCGGCGGCCGGCCAGCACGGTGGGCAGGCCCATCTCCTCCAGCATGCCGGGCAGCCGGTCCTCGGAGTGCACCGAGACCAGGAGGACGCCGTCGACCCGGCGGGCCGCGACCGACTCGGTCAGCTGGTCCCGCTCGGCCTGGTCGCGGACGAGCATCAGCTGGAGCTGGGTCCGGCTCTCGGCGAGGGCACGGCTGACGCCGCGGATCAGCGCGGCGAAGAACGGTTCCGAGCCGAGCCTGCTCTCCGATTCCGGGATCACCAGGGCCACGGCGTCGGTGCGGTTGGTGACCAGCCCACGGGCGACCGAATTCGGGACGTAGTTCAGTTCCTTGATCGCCGCGAGGACCCTGGCGCGGGCGTCGGCACTGACCAGCTCCGAGCCGTTGACGACGCGGGAGACGGTGGTGCGGCCCACTCCGGCGCGGGCGGCGACCGTTTTGATCGTGGGACGGCGGTTGCCGGTCATGCACTCCCCCCTCGGCGGCCGCGGCGGACGTGCCGGCCGCGGAGGTGACCTGCGGCAATTCTTGCAGACCCGGTCACCGTCGGCGCACCCCCTCGGCGGTCGGGAGATCAACTCCCGGACCCGGACGGGGGGCGAGTTGTTTTCAAGTTATTGACATATGGGCCCGCTCCCACGAGTCTTCGATGCGCCGGTGGGAACGTGCCCACTAAAATTGGGCACGTTCCCACCTTGTCTGAGCCGTCGCTAGGAGGAGATCCATGGGCACTCTCGGTTCGTTGCGCGGGAAGGCGGTGGCGACGGTCGCGGCCGTCGGCGCGCTGGCGCTGGTCGTCGGATGCAGCAGCGGCGACGACTCGGTCACCGGTGGTGGCAGGAAGGACGGCAGGACCGTCATCACCATGGGCCTGTACGGGGTGATGGGGATCAAGGAGACGGGCCTCCTGGAGCAGTACGAGAAGGAGAACCCGGACGTCGACATCAAGGCCGAGATCGCCGGCGACGAGCAGACGTACTACACCGCGCTGCAGACCAGGCTCGCCGCCGGCAAAGGGCTGAAGGACATCCAGGGCATCGAGATCGGGCGGGCCAAGGAGATCACCGAGACCCAGTCGGACAAGTTCGCGGACTTCTCGGGAGCCGCCGGCACCGACCACTTCCTGCCGTGGAAGGAGTCCCAGATCAGCACCGGGGACGGCAAGGTGCTGGGCCTGGGCACGGACATCGGCCCGATGGCCGTCTGCTACCGCAAGGACTACTTCGAGCAGGCGGGCCTGCCCACCGACCGCGAGGAGGTCGCCCAGCTGTGGGAGGGCGACTGGAAGAAGTACGTCGAGGCCGGCCGCACCTTCAAGAAGGGCTTCAAGGGTGACGACGTGGCCTACATGGACGCGGCCAGCGGCCTGTTCAACGCCATGGTCTACGGCTACCCCGAGCAGTACTACGACGAGCAGGGCGAGCTGATCTACGACACGAACCCGGCCGTCAAGGAGGCGTGGGGCCTCGCCGCCGACGCGGCGGAGGACGGGCTGACGGCCAAGCTCCGTCAGTTCCAGCCGGGTTGGGACCCGGGCCTGGCCAACGGCACGTTCGCCACAGCGGTCTGCCCGGCGTGGATGCTGAGCCACATCAGCGAGAAGGCCGGCGCGGCGAACAAGGGCAAGTGGGACGTCGCCAAGGCCCCCAAGGGCGCGAACTGGGGCGGGTCCTTCCTCGGCGTGATCGAGCAGAGCCCGGTGAAGGAGGAGGCGAAGAAGCTCGTCGCCTGGCTGACGGCGCCGGAGCAGCAGGCCCACATCTTCAAGGAGATCGGCAACATCCCGTCCTCGCGCACGGCGCTGGAGAGCGCCGACGTGAAGAACGCCAAGTCCGAGTACTTCAGCGGCGCCCCGATCGGCCAGATCTTCGGTGCCGCCGCCCAGGAGATCCCGGACAAGCAGGTCCTCGGCCGCAAGGACGGCACGATCAAGGACACCTTCTCCCAGGGCCTCACCCTGATCGAGCAGCAGGGCACCGCCCGTGACGAGGCGTGGAAGACCACCGCGGAGCGCATCGAGAAGGCGGTCGGCTGACCGTCCGCCCACCTAGGACCTGTCGTCCGGGCCCGCCCGCGCCACTCCGGCGGGCCCGGCGCACGGTCGCACACATCCGATCTGCCACACACATCCGATCTGCCACACACATCCGATCTCAGGAAGGAATTCCCGGTGGCCACCTCCACCACCAAGGCCCCGGCGCGACGCGGCGCGCTCCTGCACCGGCTGGACATCAAGGGCGCCCCGTACGTGTTCGTCGCGCCGTTCTTCGTGATCTTCGCCGCGTTCAGTTTCTACCCCCTCGTCTACACCTCGTGGATCTCCCTGCACGACGTGGAGCTGGCCACCCTCGATGTCATGGAGTGGGTGGCGTTCGACAACTACGTCGACCTGTGGGGGGACTCCAGGTTCTGGAACGCGCTGCGGAACACGATCACCATCGGCGTCATCTCCACGGTGCCGCAGTTGATGATGGCGCTCGGGCTGGCGCACCTGCTCAACTACCGGATGCGCGCCTCGCTGTTCTTCCGGGTCGCCTCGCTCGTCCCCTACGCCACCTCGGTCGCGGCGGCCGCCCTCGTCTTCACCATGATCTTCGAGCGCGACTTCGGCATGATCAACTGGGCGCTGGGCTCGGTCGGCATCGACCCGGTGGACTGGGAGGCCGACAAGTGGCCCGCGCAGGTCGCGATCTCCACCATCGTGATCTGGCGCTGGACCGGCTACAACGCGCTGCTGTACCTGGCCGCCATGCAGGCCATCCCCGCCGACCGGTACGAGGCGGCCTCGCTCGACGGGGCCTCCCGCTGGCAGCAGTTCACCCACGTCACCGTTCCGGGGATCCGCTCCACCATCGTCTTCACCATTGTGCTCTCCACGATCGGCGCCACACAGCTGTTCGGTGAGCCGCTGATCTTCGGCCAGGGGCCCAACGGGGTCACCGGCGGCGCGGACAACCAGTACCAGACGCTGGGCCTCCTGCTGTACGAGGAGGGCTGGAAGAACTACCAGATGGGCCGCTCGGCGACCGTCGCCTGGGCGATGTTCCTGCTGCTCGTCCTCGTCTTCGTCGTGCAGCGCCTGACCAAGCGCCTGCGCTCCCGTACGTCCTGACCTGGAGTCGCCATGACCACACAGAGCCTCCCGGTCCGGACGGACAGCCCGGACCGTACCCACGCCGACCCGGCGGGCGGCCGCGGCGGGCGCCGGCTGCTGCGCCAGCGCGCGGGCCGCCAGCACCACGCCGGGCCCCTCGCCTACGTCCTGCTCGCCATCATGGCGGTGCTGTCGATCTTCCCGCTGTACTGGACGATGGTGGCCGCCTCCACCGACAACACCCGGGTCAGCCAGACGCCGCCGCCGTTCCTGCCCGGCCCGAACCTGTTCAGCAACCTCGCCCGGGCCTGGGACGAAGCGGCGATGGGCAAGGCGATGATCAACAGCCTGATCGTGGCCGGGGTGATCGCCCTGTCCACGGTGATGTTCGCGACGCTCGCCGGGTTCGCCTTCGCCAAACTGCGGTTCAAGGGGCGAAACGCCCTGCTCATGCTGGTGATCGGCACCATGCTGGTGCCGCCGCAGCTGGGCGTCGTACCGCTGTTCATGATGATGGCCGAGCTGGGCTGGTCGCAGCAGCTGCCCGCCGTCATCTTCCCCACCCTGGTCAGCGCGGTCGGCGTCTTCTTCATGCGGCAGTACCTCTCGGAGGCGCTGCCGGACGAACTCGTCGAGGCCGGACGCGTGGACGGGGCGCACTCGCTGCGGATCTTCTGGAGCATCGTGCTGCCCGTCGCGCGGCCCGCGATGGCGGTCCTGTTCATGATCACGTTCGTGCACGCGTGGAACGACTTCTTCTGGCCGTTCGTGGTCCTCGACATGACCAACCCGACGGTGCCCGTCGCGCTCACCCAGCTCAGCGCGGGCTACGTCCGCGACCAGTCGCTGATCATGGCCGGCGCGCTGCTCGGCACGCTGCCGCTGCTGGCCATGTTCATCGTCTTCGGCCGCCAGATCGTCAGCGGCATCATGGCGGGCGCCGTCAAGGGCTGACCCCGCCGCCGCAGTGCGGGCGCGGTGCCCGGCCGCCCGGCCCGCACGGCACCCCTCCGGCGTTCGCGCGCCCGTGAACACCCCCACCTCGAAAGGACTTACGTGGTCACCGCAGCACAGCAGACCGCGTCCGCCCCGGACGCCGCCCGTACCTTCCCCAAGGGCTTCCTCTGGGGTTCCGCGACCGCCTCCTACCAGGTCGAGGGAGCCGCCGCGGAGGACGGCCGCACGCCGTCCATCTGGGACACCTACGCCCGCACCCCCGGCCGCGTCCGCAACGGCGACACCGGTGACGTCGCCACCGACCACTACCACCGCAGCGGCGAGGACGTCGCCCTGATGGCCGAACTCGGCCTGGACGCCTACCGGTTCTCCCTCGCCTGGCCCCGGATCCAGCCCACGGGGCGCGGTCCCGCCGTGCAGAAGGGCCTGGACTTCTACCGGCGTCTCGTCGACGACCTCCTGGAGAAGGGCATCGAGCCCGTCGCCACCCTCTACCACTGGGACCTGCCGCAGGAACTGGAGGACGCGGGCGGCTGGCCCGAGCGCGCCACGGCGGAGCGGTTCGCCGAGTACGCCGCCCTCGCCGCCGACGCCCTCGGCGACCGGGTGAAGACCTGGACCACTCTCAACGAGCCCTGGTGCAGCGCCTTTCTGGGCTACGGCTCCGGAGTGCACGCCCCCGGCCGCGCCGACCCGGTCGCCGCCCTGCGCGCCGCCCACCACCTCAACCTGGCGCACGGTCTGGCCGTCCAGGCGCTGCGCGACCGCGTCCGCGCCGACGCCCGCTGCTCGGTCACCCTCAACGTCCACCACGTCCGCCCGCTCACCGGCGGCGAAGGGGACGCCGACGCGGTCCGCCGGATCGACGCCCTCGCCAACCGGGTCTTCACCGGCCCCATGCTGACGGGCGCCTACCCGGAGGACCTGCTCAAGGACACCGCCGAGCTGACCGACTGGTCCTTCGTCCAGGACGGCGACCTGCGGCGGATCCACCAGCCGCTGGACTTCCTCGGCGTCAACTACTACACGCCCACCGTCGTCTCCGAGACCGACGGCAGCGGCACCCACAGCTCCGACGGACACGGCAACAGCTCCCACAGCCCCTGGCCGGGAGCCGACGGGGTCGCCTTCCACCAGCCGCCCGGCGACCGGACCGCGATGGGCTGGGCCGTCGACCCCACCGGCCTGTACGACCTGCTGCGCCGGCTGGCCGCCGACTTCCCGGCGCTGCCGCTGGTCATCACCGAGAACGGCGCCGCGTTCGACGACTACGCCGACCCCGCCGGCCACGTCAACGACCCCGCCCGGATCGCCTATGTGCGGGGCCACCTCGCCGCCGTCCACCAGGCCATCCTGGACGGCGCGGACGTGCGCGGCTACTTCCTCTGGTCGCTGCTGGACAACTTCGAATGGGCGCACGGCTACAGCAAGCGCTTCGGCGCCGTCTACGTCGACTACCCGACCGGCACCCGCACCCCGAAGGCGAGCGCCCACTGGTACTCCGAGGTCGCCCGCACCGGCGTACTGCCCGGCGCCTGACCGCGTGCCGCCCCCCCCCTGCCGCGCGAGCGGAGGACGGGGGCGGGCCGGTTCGCGGTGCCGGGTCAGTTGAGCGGGTCGAGGGTGAGGCGGGCCTCGGCCGGGTTGCCGTCGTGCACCAGTGACTCGTGGTTGCCGACGTCGTCGAAGGCGAAGGCGTACGCCTTCCCGTCCGCCATCCGGTCGTGGATGATCCGGGCGTAGTGGTTGGTCACGGAGTCCTTGTAGAAGTTGGCCGCCGACGGGTCGGGCTGGTTGGGGTTGATCACCAGCGTCGAACGGTTGAAACCGGCGCACAGCGTGCGCGAGATCGGTCCGCGCACCAGGTCGTTGGGGGCGTCCAGGAGCCGGTGGCAGCCGAAGACGCTGGAGGCGTCCGGTTTCTGGAAGCTCGTGACGACCGCGCCCGCGCTGTTGGTGAAGTTCATGACGTTGCCCGATACCCGCCCGAAGTACTTCGTGTTCGGCTGGTTGCCGAACGGCGTGACGGTCAGCGTGCTCGTCGAGTACTTCTGCCAGACCCGGTTGATGTAGTCGTTCAGCACCGACGCGGGCAGCGCCCCGGTCTCCAGCGCGTACAGCGGCGACAGCGCCCGCAGCATGGTGCCGTCGGGCCGGGTCTGGATCAGTCCGCCCCAGCCGGGCTGCGCCCGCAACGCGTTGAACACCGCGTTGTAGCCGCCGGCCTTGAGCTTCCCGGCCCTGGTCACGCTCCCGTCGCCGCGCTGCACGCCGACCGTGTAGGGGGCGGAGAACATGTCGACCTGGGTGCTGTTGAGCCACAGCCCGGAGTAGTTGAGCGTGTACTCGGACCAGTTGAAGAGGATGTTGCGGTTCGGGTCGCTCGGGTTCTGCACCGCCGGCTGCACCAGACCGCCCGTGGTCAGCCGGAAGTCGAGCTTCTGGCCGTACGAGAAGTAGATGCGCCCCGACAGCTTGGGGATCCGGATCGTCTTGGTCTGTCCGGCGGCGGGTCCGGGGATGGACGCGTCCGGTGCGGGGGTGGGCGGATTGCCGCCGGCGGGCCAGGCGTGGAAGGTGCCGTTGGCGTCGGCCCAGCCCTGCTGACCGGTCGTCAGCGAGGTGCCGAGGTTGTAGATGTGCACGGCTTCGCCGCGGCTGGAGTTGTTGGTGATCTTCAGGGGGATGGTGGCGGGCACCGCGGCGTCCGCGGGCGGCGAGGCGCCGAACGTGAGCAGGGTGCCGGCCAGGCCCGCTGCCGTGGCCACGGCGAGCAGACGGCGTCTGAGTCCTGAAAGCACTCTCCACCTCCGTGCGGGTGTGGGGGGATTGGTCCGTACCGATTCTGAGAGCGCTCTCAGCGTTGCGCCGGGACGCGGGCATGTCAATGTGCGGGGCGGGATGCGGCGAAGTCGCGGTGCGCAGTGGGTAGGGGCGGCGTACCGGGCGCGACGGGCACCGGCTGTGGTGACCGGTGCCGCCGTGGGGGTCTTCCCGGGGCCTTCCGTGGCTCCGTGGCCGGCGGGCGAGACGGCCGTCGCCGTACTCGCCGTTCGCCCCGGTGGCCGAGGAACTCGGCTACACCGGCGATCCCCGGCTGGAGCCGTCGCCGCTCTTCACCTCGATGGCCGGCTACGGCACACACCTCGACCAGAACCCGTAACGCAGGAGCTCGACGAGTCATGACGGACTTCCACACCATCCAGGCGGGCGGCCAGAAGATCACCATGACTCCAGGCCCTCGCGCTCACCACGCCGCCGCAGCGCAGCCCCGATGTGTGACGGCTGCACCCGAGGCAGGAGATCCACGAGGGGCTCAAAGTCAGTCTCGCCGGAGCCAGGCAGAAGCTCGCCGAACTCACCGAACGTGACTGTCGCGCCGCAACCGTGAACCTCGGCATTCCCGCATTCCGCGACATCGCCGACCGCACCGTCACGGCCACAGAGAATGCGGAGCCGGCCGGTCGTCGGCCCGGTGGGCGGGTGCGATCCCGCTTGCGCGCCGCCCACGCCCCGGCATCATGCCCCAGCCCGTCACGGCAGCGCGCCCTCAGATCACGGGAGGCCAGCACGCCCAGATGCGCGCCCACCCGCCGCAACACCTCCATATCAGCAGCGGTGAGCTGCTTGAGCCGGGTACGGACCGCCACCCCCGACGCACCGGGCACCACGAACGGCGCCGCAAGCTCCCGCAGACCACCCACCCCCGCACCCCCCGATCAGCCGTGACGACCGCCCACCCCACCCAACGACGATCACCCACCAGAGGTCACGCATTCGACGGGCAGACTCCCGTTCGCACCCGGACACCGAGCCCTCCGACCCCACCGGCCGTACTCACCCATGCACGTCAGAGCACACGCATACGCAGTCGAAGACCAGCAGCTCCCAACCCCTGGCCGACGAGCACAACGCGCTGCTGCCGCCGGACGCGTTCCACCTGCCGGTCGGCCGCGCCGTCACCCACAAGATCTACCGCGACGCCGCGCACCCGTCCCGGCCGGTGCTGCCGTTCACGACCGGCCGGGCGGACGGGGAGTCGGCCAGCGTGTAGTGGCGCACCCCGGCGCCGCCCCGTCGTTCCGCCTCGGGCCACAGGCAGTCCAGGACCGAGGCGGACGGCGCGAAGAGGGCGGAAGGGACCGCGTCCCGGGCGAACCACTCCCAGCGTTCGATCTTGTCGGGCTCGGTGACCCGGGGCGTGCCCGAGGCCCGCTCGGTGACGGCCGCCGCCGTCACCCGGGTCAGTCCGGCCAGGCCGTCGACGAACACGGCCAGGACCCGTACGTCCTCGGCGGCCACCGTGAGCCCGGTCTCCTCCGCCAGTTCCCGGGCGGCGGCCGTCTCGAAGTCCTCGCCCGTGTCGACCTTGCCACCGGGGAGCTCCCAGCGTCCGTCATGACCCAGGCCGAGCAGGACCCGGCCGGCGGGATCGAGGACGGCGAGACCGACTCCGGTGAGGCTGTGCGGGGTGGGGCGGGCGCGTTCGGGGCGCTCGGCGCCGGGTTCGGGTGCGGGTGGTACGGGAGTGTTCATCCGGCCATTCCACACGGTGGGGTCCGCCGCACGCCATCGCGGGGCAGTCCGGCGGCCGCGTCGTGGAACGCACGGCGCAGGGCGACGATCCCGTCCCCGGCCCTGGTCGGGTGGACCCGGTTGGTGAGCAGCACGGCATAGCGCCGTGTGGCCGGGTCGACCCAGAGACTGGTGCCGGTGAAGCCGGTGTGGCCGTACGAGTCGGGGCCGAACACGTCGCCGGCGGGGGAGCCGACCGGATCGCGGCCCTGCCAGGCGAGAGCGCGCCGCAGGGCCAGGTGGTCCGTGTGGGCCGCCGTCATGAGGGCGAAGGTGTCGGGGCGCAGGATGCTCCGGCCGCCGTCGGCGAGTGCGGTGCCGAGCCGTTCCATGTCCGCCAGGGTGGAGAACAGGCCCGCGTGCCCGCCGACGCCGCCGAGCACCACCGCGTTCTCGTCGTGGACCTCGCCCACGACCGCGCGGCCGCGCCAGGGACAGTCCTCGGTGGCGACCGCCCGCGCCCGGCGCCCGGCGTCCGGCCGGAACACGGTGTCCCGCAGGCCGGCCGGCGCGCACACCAGCTCCTCCACCAGCGCGTCCAGCGGCCGTCCCGTCGCCGCCTCGGCGATCAGGCCCAGGACGATGAAGCCCTGCGACGAGTACTGGACCCGGGTGCCGGGCTCCGCGGTCAACGGCAGCAGCCGTACCGCTTCCAGCAGGGAGGCGCGAGTGGGATGGTCGCGGTAGAGCGGCACCTGACCGGGGATTCCCGAGGTGTGCGCCAGGAGTTGACGTACCGTCAGGTCGGCCTTGTCGCCGCCTCTGTAATCCGGCTGATACGTGCCCACCGTCGCGTCGAGCCCCAGTGCGCCGCGCTCGACGAGGGCCATGACCGCGAGCCCAGCGATCGGTTTCGTCACCGAGGCGAGGTCCCACATGTCATCACCGTCCAGCGACGGCCCGTCCCAGCTCCGGGTGCCGGTCCAGCCGCGGTCCAGCGGGCCCTCCGCGTTCCCCACGGACCAGGCGGCCCCCGAGAAGACCCGCCGTTCCCGCCCCTCGGTGAGCAGTTCGGCCAGGGCGCTCACGACCGCTCACCCCGCGAGTCGTCCACCACGCCGAGGACCGGCGTGCGCGCGCCGAGTCCCGCCGACACCGTGCGCGCTGCGGCGCGCACCATCGGCCCGAACACCTCCACGCTGTCGGGATCCATGGTGAAGGCCAGCCCCAGGATGCCGATCGCACCCACCACCCGGCCCTCCGCGTCCAGAACGGGGGCCGCCGCCGAGCGCACGTCCGGCTCGTCGTACTCGTCGTCGACGGCGTACCCGCACTGTGCCGCCCGCGCCAGCACCGCCCGGAGCGCTGCGGGCTCGGTGAGCGTGCTCGGTGTGCGGGCCTCCAGGTCGCGTACGTCCAGCACGGCGTCGACCTCCTCCGGAGGCAGCGCCGAGAGCATGGCGAGCCCCACGCCGCACGCGTACAGCGGGGAGCGCTGCCCGGGGGCCGTGCTCATCCGGTACTCCCGGGCCGGCTCGGACTGCTCCAGGTACACCGCGTCGGCCGCGTGCCGCACCGCGTAGAACGCCACGTGTCCGGTGCGCCGGCGCAGGTCGGCCAGGGCGGGCCGGGTGAGTTCGAGGACGCGGCTGTCGTTCAGGGCCGCCGCGGCCAGGCCCAGCAGGCGCGGGCCCGGGCGGTAGCTGCCGTTCTCCGCCGGTTCCGCGAAGCCGTACTCCGCCATCGTCCGCAGATGCCGGTGGACGGTGGGCTTGGTCAGTCCCGTGCGGCGCGCGATCTCGCCCAACCGGTGGGGACCGCCGGGCTGCACGAGCGCGTCGAGGACCTCCATCGCCTTGTCGACGGGGCCCTTCACGAGTTCCTGGTCGACCGACCGGGTGTTGACCGCTTTCACCATGTCGCTTAGCTTAACCCAACCGCATTCCATCTGACGGAACGGAGGTGTTGTTCAATGGAACGAATTTATCAGGGGCGCACGGTGGACCGCAGCCGTCCCACCCGACGTCACGTCCTGCGGACCGGTGGTCTGCTGCTCGGAGCCCTCAGCGCCCCGGCGCTCCTGACCGCGTGCGGCACGACGGCCGCCGCGGACCGGGCCGGCAACGTCCTGCGGGTCTCCCAGCCCGGGGACCCCAAGACCCTGGACCCGCAGAAGCAGGGCGACATGGTGTCGATGAACGTCCTGATCAACATGTTCGACACGCTCACCACCCGGGGCCGGGACAACCGGCTGCACCCCAGGCTCGCCCTCTCCTGGAAGGCCACCGACGCGCGCACCTGGCGCTTCACCCTCCGCCCAGGAGTGACCTTCCACAACGGTGAGGCGTGCGACGCGCGGGCCGTCGCCTTCAGCATCGAGCGGCTGCTCGACCCCGCCACCAAGTCGCCGATCGTCGAACTGCGCTTCGTCAAGGGCGTCACCGTGGTCGACCGGCTCACCGTGGACATCCACACCACCGTGCACGACCCGATCCTGCCCGCGAAGCTCTCCCTCTTCGGCGGCGTGGTGGTACCGCCCCGCCACCTGGCCGAGGTGGGCGACGCCGAGTTCGCCGACCACCCCGTCGGCACCGGCCCCTTCACCTACGTCAGCTGGCAGCGCGACCACGAACTGCGCATGCGGGCCTACGCCGACCACTGGAACGGACGGCCCGGCGTCGACGGCCTCGTCTTCAGCCCCGCGCCGAACGCCTCGTCCTCCCTGGCCGCCCTCCAGAGCGGAGGCGTCGACCTCGTCGCCGGACTCACCCCGGACGCCGCCCAGCAACTGGAGGGCTACGGCGGCGTCTCGCTGGACGGCCACACCGGGATCCGCACCGCCTACCTGTCCCTGAACACCCTGGAACGCGGCCCGCTCCAGGACCGCCGGGTCCGCCAGGCCCTCAACCACGCGATCGACGTACCCCTGCTGATCAAGGCCGTACTCGGCGGCAAGGCCAGCGAGACACCCGCCCTCGTCCCGCGCGGCGCCTTCGGCTTCGACCCCACCGTCAAGCCCTTCGAGCGGTCCGTCGAGACCGCGCGCACCCTCCTCGCCGACGCCGGCCACCCGCACGGCTTCGCCACGACGATCACCGCGTCCAACGTGGACGCCAACGTCGCCGAGGCCCTGTCCGGCCTGCTGGCGAAGGCAGGGGTGGACGCCCGCGTCGATCTCCTCGACCCCGGCACCTACTCCGCACGGCTCACCTCCGACAACCGGGGAGCGCTCGGCCCGATCTACCTCGCGGCGAGCACCGTCTGGACGATGGACGGCGCGAGCATCGTCCAGTCCAACGTGCGCAGCGACCGACGCCAGAGCCGCTGGCACTCCGAGGAGGCCGACCGCCTCATCGACCTCGAAGAACTCTCCGAGGAACCCGCCGAGCGCGAACGCGCCTTCTCCGACCTGCAACGGCTGATGCGCGAGGAGGCGCCCTTCGTCTTCCTCTACCAGATCGACAACATCTTCGCCCGCAACGACCGCCCCCGCTGGACACCCGGAGCCGCGGGCGTCCTCGCCATGGAGAGCGCGGAGGTGTCCCGATGAGCGCCCTCACCCTCGACAAACCACCCGCCCCCGCGGACACCCCGGCCCGCCGCCCGGACCGCACGGGGCTGCTGCGCACGGTGCTCAGGCGCCTGGCCACCGCGCTGTTCGTCCTGCTGTGCACGGCGACGGTCTCCTTCTTCCTGGTACGGCTCTCCGGCGACCCCGTGAAGATCCTGCTGCCGCCCGACGCCACCGCCGAACAGGAGAACGTGCTGCGCGCCTCCCTCGGCCTGAACCAGCCGCTGTTCGCGCAGTACCTCGACTACCTCTGGGGACTGCTCCGCCTCGACTTCGGCGACTCCCTCGTCTACGGCCAACCCGTGAGCGAGATCCTCGCCGACCGGCTGCCCGCCACCATCGAACTGGCCGCCGCGGCCCTCGCGGTGACCCTCGTCATCGCCGTCCCGGCGGGCATCTTCGCCGCCATGCGCCGCGGGCGCGGCTCCGACCACACCGTGATGACCGGCGTCCTGCTGGGACAGTCCACCCCGCCGTTCTGGGTCGGCATCCTGCTCATCCTGGTCTTCGCCGTCTGGCTGCACGCCCTGCCCGCCTCCGGCTACGGCACCTTCGCCAACCTCGTCCTGCCGGCCGTCACCCTCGCCGTCTACTCCGTCGCCGTCGTCGCGCGCCTGCTGCGCTCCTCACTGATCGACGTTCTGTCCTCCGACCACATCCGCAGCGCCCGGGCCAAGGGCTTCGGCCCCCTGAAGGTGGTGCTCAGGCACGGACTGCGCAACGCCTCGCTGCCGGTGGTGACCGTCGTCGGGCTCGAGGTCGGCAACCTGCTCGGCGGGGCGATCCTCACCGAACGGGTCTTCTCCTGGCCCGGAGTCGGCCAGCTGACCGTGGAGGCCATCTCCAACCGCGACTTCCCGCTCGTCCAGGCCACCGTCCTGTTCTTCGCCGCCACCTTCGTCGTGGTGAACCTGCTCGTCGACCTCTCCTACAGCTTCCTCGACCCGAGGGTGAGGACGTCACGATGACCGTCATGTCACCGGCCGCCACCGACCGGACCCCGGCCGAGGCACCGCCCGGCGGCTCCGGCTCCGCCGTCCTGCGGGCCCTGCTGCGCAACAAGCTCGCCGTCGTGGCGCTCGCCGTACTCGCGCTGCTGCTCGTCGCCGCCCTGTTCGCACCCCTGATCGCCCCCTACGACCCCAACGCGCAGAACCTCCTCCTCAGGCTGCGGCCCCCCGCCTGGCAGGACGGGGGCAGCGGCGCCCACCTCCTCGGCACCGACCAGCTCGGCCGCGACATGCTCTCGCGCGTCATCCACGGTGCCCGGGTCTCCCTGCTCGTCGGCGCCGGCGCGGCCCTCCTCGCCGGAGTCATCGGCACCGTCGTGGGACTGTCCTCCGGGTACTTCGGCGGCTGGGCCGACCGCACCCTGATGCGGCTCGCCGACGTCCAGCTCGCCTTCCCGTCGCTCCTGCTGGCCCTCGCCATCGTCGGCTTCCTCGGCTCGGGCCTGTGGTACGTGATCCTGGTGCTCGGCTTCACCGGCTGGGTCTCCTACGCCCGCGTCGTGCGCTCCGAGGTGATGTCGCTGCGCACCCGCGACTTCGTCACCGAGGCCCGCGCGATCGGCGTCACCGACGTCACCATCATGCGCCGCCACCTGCTGCCCAACGTGATGGCCCCGCTGGCCACCATCGGCACCCTGCACGTCGCCGCCGCCATCGTCGCCGAGGCGTCCCTGAGCTATCTCGGCCTGGGCGTGCCCAAGGAGACGGTCACCTGGGGCGGCATGCTCTCCGACGGCCAGCTCTACCTGGGCACCTCCTGGTGGGTCGCCGTCTTCCCCGGCATCGCGCTGATGCTCACCTCCCTCGCCATCAACATCACCGGCGACGCCCTCAGGGACGTCGCGGACCCGAAGGCCTACCGCCGATGACCATCGACCGACCGACCACGCCGGCGCCGCTGCTGGAGATAGACGGCCTCAGCGTCGACTTCCGCCTGGAAACCTCCGTCGTCCACGCCGTCCAGGACGTCTCCCTGCACGTACACGCCGGTGAAACCCTCGCCGTCGTGGGGGAGTCGGGCAGCGGCAAGAGCGCCACCGCCCTCTCCGTCCTGCGCCTCAACCCGAGCCCGCCCTGCGTCTACGCGAGCGGCGAGATCCGCTTCGACGGACGCGACCTGCTGACACTCTCCGAGAAGGACCTCGGCCGGGTCCGGGGCCGCGACATCGCCATGGTCTTCCAGGACCCGATGACCTGCCTCGACCCCCTTCAGCGGGTCGGCGCCCAGGTCGCCGAAGTACTCAGGCACCACACTGGCATGTCCCGCGCCGAGGCGAAGGAGGCCGCGCTGGCCGCCCTGGACGAGGTCGGCATCCCCGATCCGGCCCTGCGCTACCGTCAGTACCCGCACGAACTCTCCGGAGGACTGCGTCAGCGCGTGATGATCGCGACGGCGCTGGTCGCGCGGCCCCGTGTGCTGATCGCCGACGAGCCGACCACCGCCCTGGACGTCACGGTGCAGCGCCAGATCCTCGATCTCCTCGTCACGCTCCAGCACAAGCACGACATGGCCGTCGTGCTGATCACCCACGACCTCGCCGTCGTCGCGGAGACCGCCGACCGCGTCGTGGTCATGAACAAGGGCCGCGTCGTGGAGACCGGGGAGGTCCTCGACGTCTTCGACCGGCCGGCCGACGACTACACCCGCAAGCTGCTGGCGGCCACCCCGCGACTGGAGGCGGCATGACCACGGAAGCCACCGAAGCCACCGCGCCCGCACCCGGGGCCGGCCGAGTCCTCCTGGAACTCGTCGGACTGCGCAAGGAGTTCGGCACGCGAAGGACGAACACGGCCGTCGACGACGTGTCGCTCGAAGTCCACGAGGGCGAGACCCTCGCCCTGGTCGGCGAGTCCGGCTGCGGCAAGACCACCCTGACTCGGCTGCTGCTGCGGCTCCTCGAACCCACCGCCGGCAGCGTGCGCTTCGACGGACAGGACCTCGCCGCCCTCTCCGCGCCCGAACTGCGCGCCGTACGAAGGCAGATGCAGGTCGTCCTCCAGGACCCCTACTCCAGCATGAACCCGCGCATGCGCATCACCGACATCGTCGCCGAACCCCTCGTCACCCACGACTCCGAGGCGCGCGGGCGGCGCGCACGGGCCCGCACCCGCGAACGCGTCGGTGGACTCCTGGAGGCGGTGGGCCTGGACGCCGGCATCCAGGACCGCTACCCGCACGAGTTCTCCGGCGGCCAGCGCCAGCGCGTCTCGATAGCGCGGGCCCTGGCCCTGCGCCCCCGTCTGCTCGTCCTGGACGAGCCCACCAGCGCACTGGACGTCTCCGTGCAGGCGACCGTCCTCGACCTCCTGGCCGACCTCCAGCAACGGCTCGGGCTCACCTACGTGTTCGTCTCCCACAACCTCGCCGTCGTCGCCCAGGTCGCCGACCGGGTCGCGGTGATGCGCCGCGGGCGACTGGTCGAGGTGGGCGACACGGCGGCGGTACTGCGCTCACCGCGACACCCCTACACGCGGCAACTGCTCGACGCCGTACCCGTCCTGGACCCGCGCAGGGGGCGCCGCGCGGCGCAGCGCGCCGCCTCACCGACCGCCGAGGCGAGCCGATGACCCCGCGAGTCCTACAGGTGCGACAGCACCAGACCCGCCCCGCCGAGCAGCGCGACGTCGTCGACGGCGGCGGTACCGACCAGCACCCGCGGCTGCTCGGCCTCGGTGAAGGCGACGGCCTCGCGCAGCCGCTCTTCCACCACGGTCCGGAAACGCTCACCACCCTCACGCGCCTCACCGTGCAGGATGAACAGACCCGGCGCGAAGAGCTGCTGCACGTTCACCAGACCCAGCGCGAGGTTGTGCGCGTACTCCTCCACCACCCGTCCGGCGAGCGCGTCCCCGCTGTTCACCAGCGCCTCCAGCGACACCGCCGGGCCGAGGCCCGCATCCCGCGCCCGGGCGCGCAGCCAGCCGGTCGTGGCCACGGTCTTCCAGCAGCCCCGGCTGCCGCACGTGCAGCGCTCGCCGCTGGCCGACACGGTCATGTGCGCGCCGCTGCGCCCGCCGGGCGGGGCCATCACCTCGCCGTCGTACAGGACGCCCACCCCGAGCACCTCGCCCGTCGACACCGAGGCGAAGGTGCGCCGCCCGCGGCCCGCGCCGAACCAGCGGTCGCCGAGCACCTGGAGCCGCGCCCGGTGCTCCACTCGCACCCCGGCCCCGGTGAGCGCGCCGAGCCGCTCCGTCACCGGATAGCCGTGCAGGGCGGGCACGTCGTTCACCTCCAGGATCAGTCCCGTGCGGGGGTCCACGAGCCCCGCGGCGGCCACGCCGATCCCCTGGAGGTCGTGCGCGGCGAAGACACCGGCCGCCCCCGCCAGCGCCGCGTCGATGTCCGCGGGCGTCGCGCCGGCCGCGTCGTAGGACGACTCGGCGCGGTCCAGTACCCGGCCCGCCATGGACAGCACGGCCGCCCTGACCCGGCCGGGCACCAGCTCGACGGCGCCCAGCCGCCGCGGAGCGGGCGGCGCGGTCGGTCCCGGCACGGCCGCGGGGACCAGTCGCAACGGAGAACTTTTGTGGACCATGCGCCGACTCTGCCACGGCCCCGTTTCGGAGAGGTAGCACCGTGAGCCAATCGAGACTGACCGAACTCACCTGGCGCGAGGTCCGCCGGGCCGGTGAGGACGGCATCGCCCTGCTGCCCATCGGCTCCCAGGAACAGCACGCCGGACACCTGCCCATGGGCACCGACACCCTCCTGGTCGAGGAGGTCGTGGACCGGGCGCTGGACCTGCTCTCCCGGGAGGCGTCCGCACCCGAGGTCGTACGCCTGCCGACGCTGCCCTTCGGCCACAGCCCGCACCACCTGTTCGCCGCCGCCGTGTCGCTCTCCGCGGCGACGCTGGGCGCGGTCCTCGACGACGTCCTCGACTCGCTCGTGACCAGCGGCCACCGCCGGGTGATGGTCGTCAACGGCCACGGCGGCAACGACGAGATCATGCGGCTCGCCGTGAAGCGGTTCGCACTGCGCGCCCGGGTGACCGTCGCCGCCTGCTCCTACTGGACCCTCACCGCGGGCGAGGACGAGGCGGGGCGGCCGGACGTCACCCCGGGGCACGCCGGATGGTTCGAGACCTCACTGATGCTCGCGGCCCACCCCCGTCTGGTGCGCACACCCGTGCCCGCCCGGGCCCCCGTCGAACCGCCGCCCCTGTTCGACAACCCGCCCCACCCCGGCCTGACCGTGGAACGCCACGGCGAGTGGGAGCGGGTCGACGGCGCCACGGACGACGCGTCCGGCGCCGACGCCGTCCGGGGCGGCCGGCTCCTGGACGACCGGGCGCGCGGCCTGGCCGACGCGATCCGGGCGTTCGACACGGCGAGCCGGCCGTCCCGATGAAGCGTCCCGATGAAGCAAGGAGAAGAAATGAAGATCACTGACGTCGACGTGTGGGTCGTCAACCTCCCGCTGGTCAACCCCTTCACGAGTTCGTTCGAGACCAAGACCGGCGAGACCCGCACGGTCGTCCGCATCCGCACCGACGCCGGCGTCGAGGGCTGGGGCGAGACGATGTGGGGCGCGCCGGTCGCCGCGATCGTCCGGCACCTGGCACCGGACCTGATCGGGACCAGCCCCTTCGCGCTGGAGAGCTTCCACCGCAAGCAGCACATGGTGCCGTTCTTCTACGGCTACCTCGGCTACGCGGCGATCGCCGCCGTCGACGTCGCCTGCTGGGACGCGATGGGCAAGGCGACCGGCCAGTCCGTCACCGACCTGCTGGGCGGCCCCGTACGGGACGAGGTGCCGATCACCGCGCTGATCACCCGCGCCGACGCGCCGGGCGCGACGCCGGCGGACCTGCCCAAGGCCATGGCGGAGCACACCGCACGCGTCGTCGCCGAGGGCGGATTCGACGCCGTCAAGCTCAAGGGCACCAAGGACTGCGCGGGCGACGTCGCCATCCTGCGCGCGGTCCGCGAGGCCCTGCCCGGGGTGAACCTGCGCGTCGACCCGAACGCGGCCTGGTCCGTCCCCGACTCGGTACGCGCCGGGATCGCGCTGGAGGAACTGGACCTGGAGTACCTGGAGGACCCGTGCGTCGGCATCGAGGGCATGAGCCAGGTGAAGGCCAAGGTCCGTATCCCGCTGTGCACCAACATGTGCGTCGTCCGCTTCGAGGACTTCGCGCCCGCCATGCGGCTGAACGCGGTGGACGTCATCCACGGTGATGTCTACAAGTGGGGCGGCATCGCCGCGACCAAGGCGCTCGCCGCGCACTGCGAGACCTTCGGCCTGGGCATGAACCTGCACAGCGGCGGGGAACTCGGCATCGCCACCGCCGCGCACCTGGCCGTCGTGTCGAGCACCCCCGTCCTCTCCCGGGCGATCGACAGCATGTACTACCTGCACGCGGACGACATCATCGAGCCCCTCCACCTGGAGAACGGCAGGCTGCGGGTGCCGTCCGGCCCGGGACTCGGCGTGCGCGTGGACGAGGACAAGCTCCGCCACTACGCAGGAGTCAACGAACGGGACGGAGACCTGACGGGATGAGCGCGCGTATTGGAAAGCGAGCCGTGCACACCACCGGGGCTCCCCGGCCGGCGGGCGCGTACTCGCAGGGCGTGGTGGCGGGCGGACTCCTGTTCACGGCCGGGTTCGGCCCGCAGGACCCGGTCACCGGCGAGATACCCGAGGGCGTCGGCGCGCAGACCGCACAGGTCCTGCGCAACGTCCGCGCGGTCCTCGCCGAGGAGGGGCTCTCCCTGCGCGACGTCGTGAAGGTCACCGCGCACCTGCAACACCTGAAGCGGGACTTCGCCGCGTACGACGCCGCCTACCGCGAGTTCTTCGACGAACCCTGCCCGGTGCGCACCACCGTCGGGTCGGACCTCATGAACATCCTCGTGGAGATCGACGTGGTGGCCGTCCTGCCCGGCCTTCGGACGCCCGGGTGACCACCCTTCCGGGCTCGCGTGCCCCGGCGCACCCC
>NZ_JBHXNW010000099.1:0-27505 GCF_042717365.1 Streptomyces sp. NPDC058534 | reverse complement strand
GGGGTGGGGGCGCTGGCGGAGGGCCAGCCGTGCAGCGGGGTGGCGCGCGAGGCCCGTCCGGTACAGGTGCAAGACGTTCCGGGCTGCGTTGTGGTCGGCGTTGCCCGACCAACCGCAGTCCGGGTTCTTGCACACGAACACGGCCTGGCTCTCCCGGCTGCCGGACGTGGTGAAGCCGCACGCCGAGCAGCGCCTGGAGGTGCCGGGGGCGGGGACCCTGACCACGGTGCCGCCGAGCTGGGCGGTCTTGTACGTCAGCATGGTGACCGTCCGGCCCCATGCCTCCCCGCTGATGGAGCGGTTCAGCCCAGCCTTCCGGGCAACGTTCTTCCCCGGCTCCTCGATGGTTCCCCTGGCCGACTTGACCATGTTCGTGATGCTGAGTGCTTCGACCACGACGGTGCCGTATGTGCGGGCGATGGCGGTGGTCGTCTGGTGCTGCCAGTCCAGGGCCCGGCGCTTGGCTTTCGCGCGCAGTCCTGCGATCTGGTCGTAGGTGCGGTGCAGCCGGCGGCTGGTGCGCTCGCCGGGCCCCCGGTGCTGCTTACGCTGCGCGGCACGCTGCTCCAGGTTCAGGAGCCTGGCCTTCTCCTTGCCGGTCAGCCATTCGCCGTGCTCGTACGTTTCGCCGTCCGAGAGGGCGATGGGCACGGTGACGCCCACGTCGATGCCGATGTCCGGCCCCTGGTGGGGCTCCGGCTCGCTCTCAAGGGTCTGGACACGGAAGGCGATGTGCCAGCCGAGCGCGTCCTTGATCAGTCGTGCCCCGGTGATCCGGTTCTCCGCGCCTGCAAGCTTGCCGACCGGAAGGTCCTTGGTCCACCGGAAGCGGACCCGGCCCACCTTGGGAAGGTTGACCATGCCCCAGCGGCGGTGCACGCGGGTGATGTTCAGGTCCCGGCCCTGCGGGATGTCCACGGACATCACCGTGCGGAACCGGCTCTTGAAGTTCGGGGCGTCGGCGCGGTGCTCCCAGCAGTTCTTCCACGCCTGGAAGTACGTCCTGAGCACCGCTTGCGCGGCCTGCGCGGGCAGGACGGCGAGAAAGCCGATGTCCTCGCGGGCCTGGCGAATCGCAGCGTCCGCGTGCTGGAGAGTCCGCATGTCCTTCGGCATCATCCGCCACCACGCGTGGAGCAGATTCCACATAGTGCGGGCCGCGTGCGCCTGATCATCCGCTGCGCGAACCCCGGCAGGAGACAGCGCAAGCCGGGCACGATGCCCGAACTGCCGTTTGACCAGGGCGCCTTGACTCACGACCGAGACCATAGCATTGGTGTATGTCACCGCGCCGGAGCCCGACCCCGATGTCAGAACCGGTCGCCATGTTGTCTACAACCTGCACGTTCACTTGGTTTTTGTCACGAAATACCGGCGCCATGCTGAACCGCACCGAAGAGATCATGCGGGAGGTCGGCACCGACTTCGAGGCCGAGCTGAAGCAGTTCAACGGCGTACAGAACCACGTGCACCTGCTCGTGCACTACCCGCCCAAGGTCCAGCTCTCCAAGCGGGTCAACTCCCTCAAAGGGCGTCAGCTCCCGCAGGCTCCGCCTGGGGGCACCTCCCGGCCGAAGGCTGGGGAGCGTACGACAGCCACGTCCGCCGGTACCTGTGGGGCGGACACTCCTGGTCCGGTTCCTACTTCGCCGGATCGTGCGGCGGGCACCCTGACCGTCGTCGGTTCCGGCCGGCCGAACCCTCTGCTTCCACACCTCGCCACCGCAGATCCCGAGCCGTCCTCCTCGCGAGCCTCACCGCCGCGCTCGCCGGCACGTACACCGGCTCGTGGGCCAACTCCGGCCGCTTCGCCACCATGCTCCGGAACGTCTACCTGCCCGAGATCATCAACGGCTCCAACTCCAACGGCAACTGGGAGCTGACGATGATGGAGGCCGCGGTCGGTATCTCCGTCTTCCTTGAGGACAAGGTGTCGTACGACAGGGCCATGGCCAGGTTCCGCACCCGCACGGCCACGTACGTGTACCTGGCCTCCGACGGGGATCTGCCGAAGACGGTGCCGAGCCAGAACCTCAACACCCGGGACAAGATCGTCAACTACTGGCAGGGCCAGTCCACCTTCGTCACCGGCCTGACCCAGGAGACCTGCCGGGACTTCACCCACACCGGGTACGGCATCTCGTCCATCTCGCACGTCGCCGAGACCAGCCGGATCCAGGGGCAGGACCTGTATGGCACCGACGTGGGCGAGCGGCTGCGGCACGCGCTCGGCTTCCAGGCGAAGTACGAGCAGGGCACGGCGGTCCCGGACTGGCTGTGCGGGGGTGAGGCGGACCTGGGTCTCGGCCCGGTCACCGAGGTCGGCTACAACGCCCTGCACAACCGCCTCGGCTTCGCGATGACCAACACCCAGGCCCTGACCGAGCGCACCCGTCCGTCCGGTTCGAACAACCTCTTCGTCGCCTGGGAGACCCTCACCCACGGCGACAACCCGGCGTGACGCGGCGGCGGGTGACCGCCGCTCAGCTGTCGTAGTCCACGGTCAGCTTCTCGGAGACCGGGTACGACTGGCAGGTCAGCACGTACCCGGCGTCCACCTCGGCGTCTTCGAGGGCGTAGTTGCGCCGCATGTCCACCTTGCCGTCGGTGACCAGGGCGCGGCAGGTGCCGCAGACCCCGCCCTTGCAGGCGAAGGGCAGGTCGGGCCGGGTCTGCTGGGCTCCGTCGAGGACGGACCGCCCACGGGACAGGGAGGAGGTGGTGGAGCGGCCGTCGAGGGTGATGGTGACCTCGCTGACGGGTCCCGTCGGGCCGGTCTCCTCGTGGCGGACCTCCCGCACGGGCTCGTCGTCGGCGAAGAACAGCTCGCGGTGGACGCGGTCCACCGGGACACCGAGGCCGGCCAGGACCTGCTGGGCGTCGGCGACCATGCCCTGCGGACCGCACAGCCACCAGTGGTCGGCGGCCGGCACGTCCACCAGCGAGCCGACGAGCGCCGAGAGCCGGCCGGCGTCCAGCCGGCCGGAGAGCACCTCGGCCTCGCGGGGTTCGCGGGAGAGCACGTGGGCCAGGTGGAAGCGGGTCGGGTGGAGGTCCTTCAGGTCGGCCAGATCGTCGGCGAACATGACCGTGTCCGTGCGGCGGTTGCCGTAGAACAGGGTGACGGTCGAGCGGTCGTCTGCGGCCAGCACCGACTCGGCGATGGACACCATGGGCGTGATGCCCGACCCGGCCGCGATCAGCACGTGGTGGCCGGGGACGGTCAGGTCGGGTGTGAAGAGCCCGGTGGGCGCCATGACCTCGACGGTGTCGCCGGGCCGCACGTCCTCGACCAGCCACGAGGAGAACACCCCGCCCGGCACCACCCGGACCCCGATGCGCGGCACCGAACCGGCCGGTGCGCAGATCGAGTACGAGCGGCGCTCGTCCCGGCCGTCGACCTCGCGCCGCAGAGTGAGCGACTGGCCGGGCGCGAAGGCGAACTCCCCGGCCAGCTCGTCCGGGATCTCGAAGCTCACGGCCACCGCGTCCGCGCACAGCCGCTCGACGGCGGCCACGCGCAGACGGTGGAAGGCGGGCCGGCGGCGGACGCGCACCGGCGCTGCCGGGACGGGGGCGGTCGGGGCCATCAGATCTCCTTGACGTACTCGAACGGCTCGCGGCAGGCCCGGCAGCGCCACAGGGCCTTGCAGGACGTGGCGGCGAAGCGGGAGGTCTCCTCGGTGTCCGCCGAGCCGCAGCGGGGACACGGCACCGCCGGCCGGGTGGGCGACAGCACGAGAGGAATCGGGCCGCCGCGGGGTGCGGGGCCGGGCGGGGCGATGCCGTGCTCGGCGAGCTTGCGGCGGCCGGACTCGGTGATCCAGTCGCTGGTCCAGGGCGGGTCGAGGACCGTGCGGATCTCCACGCGCTCGTATCCGGCGTCCCGCAGCCGGGCGGCGACGTCCGCGCGCATCTCGGCCATGGCCGGGCAGCCCGAGTAGGTGGGGGTCAGGCTCGCCACCACGGTGCCGTCCGCGCCGACCTCGACGCCGCGCAGGACACCCAGGTCGGCGAGGGTCAGCATGGGCAGCTCGGGGTCCGGCACCCGCTCGGCGACGCGGCGGGCCCGGGCGGTGTCCAGGAGTACGGTCACCATGTCGCCTCCGGGTGGGCGCGGGCGACGCCCTGCAACTCGGTGAGCAGCGGCGCCAGATGCTCGGTGTGCTCGCCGGCGCGGCCGGAGCCGGGCAGGGGGCGGTACACCGGCAGGGGCAGGCCGGCCGCCTCGGTGACCTGGCGCAGCACGTCGGCGACCTCGTCCCGCACGTCGTAGGCCGTGTGCAGCTCGCCGAGGTACGGGGCGACCTCGTCCAGCGCCGCCCGCATCCTGCGGTGCGACTCGTCGGTGCCGTCGCCCAGGCGGACGGCCCATTCGGCGGCGTACTGCCGGTGGTACGTCAGTTCCTTGACGCCCTTGGCCGCGACCGCCGCGAGGACCGGATCGGGGTGGTCCACCAGCCGCTGGAAGTGGGCCAGCCGCCAGCTGGAGAGCACCAGCAGCCGCACCACGGCGAACGCGAAGTCGCCGCCGGGGAGTTCGGCCAGGGTCACGTTGCGGAAGTCGCCGGCGTCGCGGAAGTAGGCGTAGGCGTCCTCGTCGCGGCCGGTGCCGTCGGCCTGCCCGGCGCGGGCGTACAGCAGGCGGGCCTGGCCGAGGAGGTCGAGGCCGATGTTGGCCAGCGCCACCTCCTCCTCCAGCTCCGGGGCGCGGGTGACCCACTCGGCGAGCCGCTGGGCGCTGATCAGGGCGTCGTCGGCCAGCGCCACGCAGTCCGCGGCCAGTGCGGCGGCGTCGACGCCCTCGGGCACGGTGGTGTCGACGCCGTGCAGCGGGTCCTCGAAGCCGGTGCCGTAGGCCCAGCGGGTGTCGTCCTCGTGTCCCTCGGCCAGGGTGAGGTAGACGTGGTCGTCGCTCATGCCCTGCTCCTAGATGTGGGGGACGTCGTCGGGGATGTCGTAGAAGGTCGGATGGCGGTAGACCTTGTCGGCGCTGGGGGCGAAGAAGGGGTCCTTCTCGTCGCGGGTGGAGGCGGCGATGTGCTCGGAGCGCACCACCCAGATGCTCACGCCTTCGTTGCGCCGGGTGTAGAGGTCGCGGGCGTGGGTGAGGGCCATGGCGTCGTCGGCGGCGTGCAGCGAGCCGACGTGCACGTGGTTGAGGCCGCGCTTGCCGCGCACGAAGACCTCGTACAGCGGCCAGCCCTGCTTCTCGGAGGTCATGCCACCGCTCCCTTCGCCGCGCGGGCGGCCTGCTTGGCGGCGTGGGCGGTGGCCGCCTCGCGCACCCAGGCGCCCTCTTCGTGGGCGGTCCGCCGCCGCTCGCTCCGCTGTGCGTTGCACGGGCCGTCGCCCTTGATGACCCGCATCAGCTCGTCCCAGTCCGGGGTGCCGAAGTCGTGGTGTCCCGCCTCCTCGTTCCACCGCAGCTCCGGGTCGGGCAGGGTGACGCCGAGCTTCTCCGCCTGCGGGACGGTCATGTCGACGAAGCGGCGGCGCAGCTCGTCGTTGCTGTGGCGCTTGATCTTCCAGGCCATCGACTGGGCCGAGTTGGGCGAGGCGTCGTCGGGCGGGCCGAACATCATCAGGGACGGCCACCACCAGCGGTCCACCGCGTCCTGGACCATCTCGCGCTGGGCGGCGGTGCCGCGCATCATCGTCATCAGCAGCTCGTAGCCCTGCCGCTGGTGGAACGACTCCTCCTTGCAGATGCGCACCATCGCGCGCGCGTACGGGCCGTAGGAGCTGCGGCACAGCGGCACCTGGTTGCAGATGGCCGCGCCGTCCACGAACCAGCCGATCACGCCGACGTCGGCGAAGCTGAGGGTCGGGTAGTTGAAGATCGACGAGTACTTCTGCCGGCCCTCGATCAGCCGCTGGGTGAGGTCGTCGCGGTCCGCGCCGAGGGTCTCGGCCGCCGAGTACAGGTACAGGCCGTGGCCGGCCTCGTCCTGGACCTTGGCGAACAGGATCGCCTTGCGGCGCAGCGACGGCGCCCGGGTGATCCACTCGCCCTCCGGCTGCATGCCGATGATCTCCGAGTGCGCGTGCTGGGCGATCTGCCGGATCAGCGTCTTCCGGTAGCCGTCGGGCATCCAGTCCCGCGGCTCGATGCGCTGGTCGCGCGCGATCGTCGCGTCGAAGTGCTCCTGGAGCGCGTCCGGGGGCGGCGCCTCGGCGGCGTGTGTCGTGGTCATCGTCACCAGCTTCCCAACCGACCATTCGTTCGGTACCAGTGTGACGGGTTTCCGGGCGCCCGGCAAGACCCGCGACCCCGCCGCTCACACTCTTGACAGGGCGGCCACGCGGCTGGATTACTGGGCCGTGCCGCGCGCTAACCGAATGGTCGGTCGGGACAGAAGGTGGTGGGAAGGATGTCGCAGGCCACTGGGCCGACACCCACGGAGACGATGTTCTCCGCGGACGCGGCCTCCCGGGGGCTGGGCATCGAGCTGGTCGAGCACGGCGAGGGGACCGCCGTACTCCGGATGACCGTGACCCCGGCGATGGTGAACGGACACCGGATCGCCCACGGCGGCTATCTGTTCCTGCTCGCCGACACCGCCTTCGCCTGCGCGTGCAACAGCCACGGTCCGGTGACCGTCGCGGCCGGCGCCGACATCGTCTTCGTCGCCCCGGCCCGCGAGGGCGACGTCCTCGTGGCCCGCGCCGAGGAACGGGCCCGGTTCGGCCGCAGCGGCGTCTACGACGTGAGCGTGCGGCGCGGCGACGAGGTGATCGCGGAGTTCCGCGGACGCAGCCGCAGCGTGCGGGACACCGCCGAGGGCCGGACGCCGGGCACGACGACGAAGGAGTCGCGATGAGCAGCGAGCCGACGACCGGGGCGGCCCCGGCACCACGCCGCGGGGAGCCACTCCCCCACGACCTGCTGGACGACGCCGAGCGCCTGTCCCGGGAGCAGCTCGCGGAGCTCCAGCTGGACCGGCTGCGCGCGACCCTGCGGCACGCCTACGAGAACGTGGAGCTGTACCGCAAGAAGTTCGACGCCGCCGGGGTCACCCCGGACGACTGCCGCAGCCTGGCCGACCTCGCCAGGTTCCCCTTCACCACCAAGGCGGACCTGCGGGACACCTACCCCTTCGGGATGTTCGCGGTCCCGATGGAGCACGTACGGCGCGTGCACGCCTCCAGCGGCACCACCGGACGCGCCACCGTCGTGGGGTACACGGACAACGACCTGTCCATGTGGGCGGACGTCGTCGCCCGTTCGATCCGGGCCGCGGGCGGGCGCCCCGGCCACAAGGTGCACATCTCGTACGGCTACGGCCTGTTCACCGGCGGTCTAGGCGCGCACTACGGCGCCGAACGCGCCGGGTGCACGGTGATCCCGGCCTCGGGCGGCATGACGGCGCGTCAGGTGCAGATCATCCAGGACTTCCGGCCCGAGATCATCATGGTCACCCCCTCCTACATGCTCACCCTGCTCGACGAGTTCGAGCGGCAGGGCGTCGACCCGCGCTCCAGCTCGCTGAAGGTCGGCATCTTCGGCGCCGAGCCGTGGACCGAGGAGATGCGCCGCGAGATCGAGGAGCGCGTGGACATCCACGCCGTGGACATATACGGACTGTCCGAGGTGATCGGCCCCGGTGTGGCACAGGAGTGCGTCGAGACCAAGGACGGGCTGCACGTGTGGGAGGACCACTTCTACCCCGAGGTGGTGGACCCGCTCACGGACGTCGTGCTGCCCGAGGGCGAGGAGGGCGAGATCGTCTTCACCTCCCTCACCAAGGAGGCGCTGCCGGTCATCCGCTACCGCACGCGCGACCTTTCACGGCTGCTGCCGGGCACCGCCCGCCCCGCCTTCCGCCGGATGCAGAAGGTCACCGGCCGCTGCGACGACATGATCATCTTGCGTGGCGTGAACGTCTTCCCCACCCAGATCGAGGAGATCGTGCTGCGCACGCCCGGCGTCGCCCCGCACTTCCAGATCCAGCTCTCCGAGCGCGGCCGGATGGACCACATGACCGTGCGGGTCGAGGCCCGCCCCGACGCCGGTGCCGAGCAGCGAGAGGCCGCCGCCCGGGCGATCGTCCAGGGCGTCAAGGACGGCGTCGGTGTCACGGTCGAGGTGGAGATCGTCGCGCCGGAGACCCTGGAGCGCTCCCTCGGCAAGCTCCGCCGGGTCAGGGATCTGCGCGGCGCGTGAAACGTGAGGACGAACACGTCTGTTCGTCACGCGTGCTGGTGTGCCACGGGATGCGGATGGGCAGTCAATGCGTGATCGGGGGAGGTCTGGTCCGTCCTGGGGGGAATTCCCGTGCGCGTGTGTGTGATCGGTGCAGGTCTGTCGGGGTTGGCGGTGGCGCACTCCCTCAAGGAGCGCGGCATCGGCGTCGTCTGCCTGGAGAGGGCGCCCGACGTCGGCGGGATCTGGCGGCAGCCGCAGGCCGGCGAGCGGGGGCCGGGCTACCTGTCGCTGCACCTGAACACGGCGAAGCAGCTGACCGGTTACACCGGCTTTCCCATGCCGTCCTCGTATCCGCTCTACCCCCGGCACAGCCAGGTCGCCGCATATCTGCGGTCCTTCGCCGAGTGGGCGGGCCTGCTCGACCACGTCGAGCTGCGGACCGAGGCGGTCTCCGTACGGCAGGACGCGGACGGCGCGTGGACGGTGGTCAGCCGCGACGCGGACGGCACCGAGTCGGCCCGGCGCTTCGAGCAGGTGATCGTCGCCTCCGGACATCACACGGACCCGGCCCTGCCCGACCCTCTCCCGCCCGGCGCCGACTCCTTCGATGGAACGATTCTGCACTCCCTCGACTACCGTGACGGCGCCGACTTCGCCGGGCGCCGGGTCGTCGTCGTCGGCCTCGGCGCGTCCGCCGTGGACATCGCGGCCGACCTCTCGCGCCACGCCGAGCAGACCGTGCTCTCGGTGCGGCGGGGGCTGCACATCGTGCCCAAGCAGCTCTTCGGGATGTCGGTCGACGAGATCGCCGAGGCCCCCTGGTGGACCGAGATGTCCTTCGCCGAGCAACGCAGTTGGGTGGAGCGGTCGCTGCTCGTCGCACGCGGCCGACTGGCGGACTACGGTCTGCCCGAGCCCGACCACCCGGTCTTCTCCTCCGCCGTGACCCTCTCGGACGAGATCCTCAGCCGGATCCGGCACGGCGCCGTGACCCCGAAGCCCGCGATCGCCTCCTTCGACGGCGACCGGGTCGTCTTCACCGACGGCACCTCCACCGCCGCGGACGCCGTCGTCTACTGCACCGGCTTCCACATGACCTTCCCGTTCCTGCCCGCCGGCTGCCCGGTGGCGGCGGACGGCTCGGTCGAGCTGTACCGACGGGTCGTCCCGGCCGGCCGGCCGGGTCTCTACTTCGTCGGGCTGGTCCGGCCCGTGGGCGCGATCACCCGGCTGGTGGAGGCGCAGGCGGAGTGGGTGGCGCGGATCATCGACGGCGAGGCCGAGCTGCCCGCGGCGGAGGCGATGCGCGAGGAGATCGGCACGTACCTCGCCTCCGTGGTCCAGCGCTACGGCCGGACCGAGGGCGCCTCGATCCAGGTCGACGTGGGCCCGTATCTGGCGGAGTTCCGGGAGTCGCTGCCCGTGTGACCGTCCCGCCGGGCGTCGCGCCCAGGGGCTCCCGGTGACGTGGACCGGGAGCCCCTGTGATGTGCCGGGCGGTCGGCTCAGTACACCGCGACCGGCCGCCGGACCGGCACCGCGACGGGCGGCCTGACCGCGTACGCCTCCGAGGAGAGGTACGCCGTCACCCGCGGCGGCCGGCCCCGCTGGAGCGCCAGCGCCAGGTAGGCGATGAGCCCGACCCCGTCCCCCGGCCGCCGGTCGGTGACGGCGGCCAGGGCCCGGACCAGCACCGAGGCGTCCATGCCGTGCTGTCGCAGCAGCCGCGACGCCCGTGCCAATGCCTCTCCGTCGTGCGGGGCGTAGTCCCTGACCGGGATGTGCAGGGTGAACCCACTGGGCCGGGGGTCCGCCGGGCCGGTGAAGGAGTGGCAGGACAGGCCGGGCCGCCCGTCGAGTCCCGTCGCCCCGGGCCCGGCGCCCGCGACCGTGCGGAAGAAGCCTTCGACCGCGGCCGGAACGGGCTCCGGGACCATGCGGGACAGCCTCCCGGCGCGCGCTGGGGTCAGGCTGTCGTGGCGCACGTAGACCTTCACCCGGGGTTCCGCCCAGTCCCCCAGGTCCAGGGCGAGGAACGGATGGCCGCTGCCCGGGGGCAGGTTGGCGTAGGCCCGGCCGAGCCCCAGTCGGCGCAGCGCCTCCCGCACCGTCGCGACGGAACGTTCCTCCCCGTTGGCGGCGGGGTTCAGGTAGACCTTGACCTTGGGCACACCGCCGGGTGTCAGCTCCAGCGCGCACCACAGGGCCAGGGGGCCCTGCGGAGCGGACGGCAGGAAGAGGTCCGTGACCTCGTCGAGCGGGCCGGTGCCGAACCGCCACCGGCGCGCCATCTCCCGGACTGTCTCCAGTCCGGCGCGGCCGTTGTGAGCCAGGCTGTCTGCGCCGCAGCCCGGTTCGAGGAGCACCCGCAGAACAGGTGCCGCGTCCGGCCGGAAGGAGAGGGAGAACTCGACCGGGGTGTGGTCGTCGGACAGGAAGGTGCGGTAGGGCGGCGGCAGGTGGAGCGGCCGTGCGGCCACCGGTCCCAGGGAGTCCGTCAGGACCCGTGCATAGGTCTCGATGTCCGCTGCGGCGAGGCCGGCGACCGCGCCGAGTCTTCGCAGCTGGCCGCCCGTGAGGGCACCGAGTGTCGGGGTGCCCCGCGGGTCCGTGCCCGTCGGCGCGGCGGTCACCGGCCCGTCCCCGGCCGGGGCCGCACAGAGCGATACCCGCCTGGAGAGGCGGGTATCGGGGGTTTCGGCGGTGGGAAAGCGGCGTTCGTGGATATGTGGTCCACGACACCTCCTTTTACTCGTAAGCAACTTGAATGCCGCGTTGCTCACTACCCGTGCCGTTCAACCTTCATGCGAAAGGGGCGGGTTGGGAGGGTGTTGTACAGATCACCGTGTGAGCCAGTTGAGAAACTGGCTCCACATGCCGCCGCGTTCGGCCGGCCGGGCCGGGGTCGCGTCCTCGGGTCCCGCCGCACCGGGGGTCGGCCGCGGTTCGGCACTCCGTCCGGTGCGGGCCGGGGTGAATCGGGCCGGCAGTGTGGCCAGGGCGCGGTTGAAGGGGCCCGGACGCCAGGTCAGGCTGTCCTCCGGGACGGCGAGTTCGACGTCGGGCAGCTCGTTGAAGAGGTGCTCGATGGCGGTGACCGTGATGTGCCGGGCGGGTTCCTTGGACGGGCAGGCGTGCGGTCCGGCGCTCCAGGCGAGGTGGGCGCGATTGCTGCCGGCCTGACGCGCGGCCCTGAGGGCCGGGCCGGTGTTGGCCGCGGCGAAGCCGACCAGCACGAGATCGCCCGCCTGGAGGTGCTGTCCGGCGAGTTCCGTGTCGGCGGCCGGGTAGTGCGGCGCGTAGTTCGACATGGGCGGGTTCTCCCACAGCGTGTCGTCCAGCGCCTCGTCGATCAGCCCGCCCTCGCGCGCGTAACGCTCGTGGGTGAGCAGGCGGTGCAGCGTGTTGCCGATGAGGTTGCGCAGCGGCTCGGCGCCGGCGCCCAACAGCAGGGCGAGCTGGTGGACCATCTCCTCGTCGCTGAGCCCCGCCTCGTGCCGCATCAGCCAGGAGGTGACGTCGCCGCCGGGCTTGCTCCGCTTGAGCGCGACGAGTTCCCCCACCGCCTGGAACAGCACCTCGGTGGCCTTCTCGGCGTTGACGCCGTCGAACATTCCGGAGATGCCGAACAGCACCCGGTCGCCGATGTCGGCCGGGCAGCCGAAGAGTTCGTTGAACACGAACAGCGGCAGCTGCTTGGCGTAGTCGCCGAGCAGGTCGGCGGAGCCGCGGGCGGCGAACTGGGAGATGAGGTAGCGGGAGATCTGCTCCGTGCTCCGGCTCAGCCGCCGGGTGTCCACCCGCGCCATGCTGTCGGTGACGGCCTGGCGGAGCCTGAGGTGGTCGGCGCCGTCGGCGAACATGCAGTTGGGCCGGTAGGCCAGCAGGGGCGCGACCGGGCTGTCCGGGCCGACCTTGCCCTCGTTGAAGGCCCGCCAGCGCCGGGCGTCCTTGCGGAAGGACCCGGAGTCCTGCAGCAGTTGGAGTGCGGCGGCGTAGTCCGTGACCAGGGTCGCCTCGACACCCGGGGCCAGTTCGACGGGCGCCGCGGCCCCGTAGTGGCGCAGGTGCTCGTAGTACGCCTGCGGGTCGGCGGCGAACTCCGGCCCGTGCAGCGGCACTCTGGCGCCGGAGCCGTGGGCCGGGCACCCGGGCGGCGGCACCGGGGCCGTGTCGTGAGCGTTCATGTCTGCTCCCAGCTCCTAGCGGGTGCGGTCCAGCAAGTAGCGGACGAGGGTGGTCAGTGCGGCGGCCGAGGACTTCTCGTCGCGGGCGTCGCAGGTGACGACGGGGGTGTCGTCGAGCAGGTCGAGCGCCTCGCGCAGCGCGGGCTCGTCGCGCAGTGGCGTGCCGTCGAAGTGGTTGACGGCGATGGCGTAGTCGAGCCCGTAGTGCTCGATGAGGTCGATCACGGGGAAGGAGTCCGCCAGCCGCTCGGGGTCGACCAGCACCAGGGCGCCGAGCGCGCCGCGTGCCATGTCCTCCCACATCTGGACGAAGCGCTGCTGGCCGGGGGTGCCGAAGAGGTAGAGGACGACGCGGTCACTGATGGTGAGGCGGCCGAAGTCCATGGCGACCGTGGTGGTGGTCTTGCCCTGGACGCCGCCCAGGTCGTCGACCGCCTCGGCGGCCTGCGTCATCGTCTCCTCGGTGGACAGCGGCTCGATCTCCGAGATGGAGCCGATGAGGGTGGTCTTGCCCACCGCGAAGTGTCCGACGACGAGGATCTTGACCGCGGTCTGGGTCGCCCCGCCGCGTACGTAGTCCCGCTCATCCAAACTTGGCGCGGAGCCCATTGAGCACCTCCTCCAGGATCTCCTTGTCCGCGAGCCGGGCGCGGGCCACCGGCGGGCGGGTCATGAGGTGCCCGCCCTCCATCAGGGAGGCCAGCAGGATCCGCACCACGCCCAGCGGGAAGTGGGTGTGTCCGGCGATCTCGGCGACCGAGAGGTAGCCGGCCGAGCAGAGGTCCAGCAGGCTCTGCTCCTCGGGGGACAGCCGGGCCGGCCGCCGGGTGTCCTCGGCGGAGGCGGTGACGAGGGTGATGAGGGAGAGGTGGTTCTCGTCGGGCAGGCCACGGCCCTTGGTGATGACGTACGGCCGTACTAACTCCGGCGCCTCGGGCTCCCAGCCGTCGTGGCCGGTCATGAGCGGGCGCCGAGGTTCTCGCGCGGCGGTGTCGTCAGCCGCTTGCCGAGCTGGGCGACGAGCTGCTGCATCCGGAAGGTGATGTCGGCCATGTCCACCTCGGGGGAGGCGGAGACACCGAGGTAGGCGCCCTCGCCGGCGGAGATCAGGAACACCCAGCCGCCGTCGAACTCGACCAGGGTCTGGCGCCAGGCCTGGCCGGCGTCCTCACAGAAGAAGGCGAGGGTGCGGCTGAGCGACTGCACCCCGCTCATCGCGGCGGCGACCCGGTCGGCGTCGTCCTTGTCGAAGTCCTGTGTCCGGGCCATCAGCAGGCCGTCGGCGGATATCAGGACGGCGTGCAGGGCGCCTGGAATCTCCAGGGCGCTGTCGAGCATCCATGACAGATCGTCGTTCACGAGACCTCATGTCCTTCGCTGCTGGCACCAGGTGTTCTGCGCGTCCGGTCGGTGCCCTCGGGGTCGGTGACCCGGCCGGACCGCGTTCCCCGCTGGAAGGCACCCATGACCTGTGCCTGCTCGGAGTCGGAGCGGCCCGCCGGGCGGGGGGTGGACTCGTTGCCGGGCACGATGGCCATCGGCCGCTTGCGGCGCCGCCGGGGCAGACCGTCGTCGGTCCGGGGCGAGGCGGGCGCGGCCTCGGGGCCGCCGTCCCGGACCGGCCGGGCCGTGCCGTGGGCGGCGGGGGCGGGAGCCTTCTTCTCCGGCATGCCGGTGAGCAGTTCGTGCGGCAGCAGGACCACCGCCCGTACACCTCCGTAGGGGGAGGAGGAGTCCACCGACACCTCGAAGCCGAAACGTTCACACAGCAGGCCGATGACGGCGAAGCCGAACTGCGGCGGATTGCCGAGCCCGGCCACCCCCGAGGCGCGCTCGGTGGCGAGCAGCCGGTCGGCGCGGGAGCGCTCCTCGTCGCTCATGCCGACACCGGCGTCGTCGACGACCACGCAGATGCCCTTGGGCACGGTCCGCAGGTTGATCTCGACGACGGTGTCGGGGCTGGAGTAGCTGGTGGCGTTGTCCAGCAGTTCGGCGAGGGCGAGGGCGACGGGTTCCACGGCCCGGCTGGTGATGCCGAAGTCGACCTGGGAGAGGATGTCCACCCGGCGGAAGTGCCGGATGCGCCCCTGCGCGCTGCGCACCACGTCGTACACCGAGGCGGTGTCGCGCCGTCCGCCCAGCCAGCCGTCGCAGAGCACGGCGATGGACTGGGCACGCCGGCCGAACTGCGAGTTGGTGTGGTCGATCTCCAGCAGGTCCTGGAGGAGCGCCGAGTCGCCGTACTTGGTCTGCAGGCGGGAGAGCACCAACTGCTGTTCCGCGGCGAGGCCCTGAAGGGTCCGCATGGCGGATTTCAGGACGGTCTTGGTCTCGTCCTCGGCCCGCTCCTGAGCGGCCTGCACGGACTTTCCGTAATCGTTCTCCAGCTCGGTGTAGTGGTCCCTGAGCCCCCGTACCTGCTGCCGCAACGCTCGGGCCGCCCTGCGCTGGCGGCTGATGAGCACGGCGGCGGCCACGAGGGCGACGAGGGCCACCCAGAGCAAGGGGTTCCCTGTGTATTCCGTCATAAGACTCTCTTCAGGCGACTGACGGCCGGCTTGCTGAATACCCGTCTACGCGGACGGCCGGTGGACCGCCCGCACCGGGGTAGCTGCCCGGGCTGTCCCTGAAGTCGGGGATGCCGTCTTTCACCCATCCGCCCGCTCCGTAAACGCGGTGATCGTATCACCGCATGATCAGGTGAATTAACGTCAAGAAGCGTCCATCCAGGACCGGTTGGAGACCACCGGACGTACCGCCTTTGTCGGTGGGTACAGTCGGCCCCGTGAAAGATGCACAAGACACCTTCCGGCCGGCCAGGGGCGCGGCACCGGACGGCCCGGGGTGACGCCCGAGGCCATGGCCGCGGTGTTCGCGGCCGGCGCCGGGGCGGGCGCCATCAACAGCGTGGTCGGCTCCGGCACCCTGATCACCTTTCCCGTGCTGCTGGCCACGGGACTGTCGCCGGTCACCGCCACCGTCTCCAACGCGCTCGGCCTCATCCCCGGCTCCATCAGCGGCGCCATCGGCTACCGCGAGGAGCTGCGCGGCCAGCGACGGCGGGTCCTCAAGCTGAGCGTCGGCGCCCTGGTGGGCGGTCTCGCGGGCGCCACGCTGCTGCTCGCGCTGCCGGAGGACGCCTTCGAGACGATCGTGCCGGTCCTGGTGGGCCTCGCCCTGGTGCTGGTGGCGTTGCAGCCCCAGATCGGCAAGTGGGTGCAGCGCCGCCGCGCGCGCACCGGCGCCTCCGCGCGCCGGGACGGCGGTCCGCTGCTGTTCACCGGCCTGGCCCTCGCCAGCGTCTACGGCGGCTACTTCACGGCCGCCCAGGGGATCATCTACCTGTCCCTGATGGGCATGCTCCTCGACGAGCCGCTGCAACGCCTCAACGCCGTCAAGAACGTCCTCGCCGCCGTGGTCAACACGGTCGCCGCGCTCTTCTTCCTCTTCGCCGCGGACTTCGACTGGACCGCCGTCGGCCTGCTGGCGGTCGGCTCGGCCCTCGGCGGGTACGGCGGGGCCAAGGTGGGCCGCCACTTCAAGCCCGTCGTCCTGCGGACGCTGGTGGTGACGATCGGCACCGTCGCCCTCGTGCAGCTCCTGCTGCGCTGACGGAGGGTTCGGGGAGGGACACGCCCTTGTGACGCTCGTAGCGCCCCCCTCCCATACCCAGGGCAGCGGGTCGCTGCCGTTCCTGGGTCACGCGGTACAGCTCCTGCGCGACAACCTCGGCTTCGTCGCCGCCCTGCGCACCACCTACGGACCCAGCCTCGACAAGGGCCGGTTCTTCGAGAGATGGGCCAGTTGCTGGGCGACTCCGTCGTGACCGCGGCCGGCCAGGCCCACGGCCGCAAGCGACGTCGACACCATGCGCGACGAGGCGGACGCCGCCGTCGACGGCTGGGCTCCCGGCCGCGCCCTCGACGTCCGCGAGGCGATGGTCGGCCTCAGTCTGGTACATGCCGGCCAAGACGGTGTTCTCGGGCAGCCCCGACGACGCCACCTTCGGCCGGCTGCGCGCCGACCTGTCGGTGGTGATGAACGGGGTCGGCGCCCGCGTCATGCCGCCCGACTGGGTCGAGCGGCTGCCGCTGCCGGTCAACCGCCGCTTCACCGCCGCGCGGGACGCCGTACGGGCCACCATCGACCGGGCGGTCACGGACCTCCAGGACTCGGGCCACGACACCGGCGACATGCTCTCCCCGCTCCTGTGCACCACCGACGAGGAGACCGGCCGGCCGCTGTCCGGGCACCAGATCTCCTCCGCGACCCTCACCCTGGCCGTGGCCGGCACCGAGGCCACCGCCTCGGTGCTCTCCTGGGTGCTGTACGAACTCGCCCGCCATCCCGAGGTCGGGACCCGGGTGCCGGCGGAGCTCGACGAGGTCCTCGGCGACCGGCCCGTGGCCTTCGAGGACCTGGGCCGGCTGCCGTACCTCGGGCGGGTCCTCGACGAGACCCTGCGGCTGCACCACACCGGGTGGCTCGTCACCCGCCGCACCGTCACCGAGACCCGGCTGGGCCCCTGGACGGTGCCCGCCGGGACCGAACTCGCCTACTGCCGGCACGCCCTCCACCGCGACCCCGTCCTCGTCCCGGACCCGCCGGCCCTCGATCCCGACCGCTGGGCCGGCTCCCGGACGCGGCCCAGCCAGGCGTTCCTGCCCTTCGGCGCCGGCAAGCACAAGTGCATCGGCGACCGGTTCGCGCTCACCGAACTCCTCACCGCCGTCGCCACCAACGTCCGGCGGGTACGCCTGGAGCTTCCGCCCGGCCGGACGGTACGCCCGGTCGCCGCCGCCACGGTCCGCCCGCGGACCCTGCTGATGACCGTCCGGCCCAGAGACGACACCCCGCCCTCCCGGGCCGCCCGAGGCCACGGGCCGCGCCGACGTCCCGACCGTCACCGCCGAGTACGGGGCGCCGCCCTCACCCGCCCGAGGATGACCCACGCCGTGAGGGGCGCCGCCCGGACCGTCGGGCGGCACCGCTCACGGCTGTCCGGGCCCTGGCGGTCACTCACCTCCACGACCGGGATCGCCGCGGGGCGTGGGCGGCACCCCCCGCCGCCCGAGACGCCCCGCGGCATAACGCCGCGTTATGGGAAGTCGGGACTGCCGGTGCCGCGGCCGGGCCCGGGATGCTGGGCGCCCCCACAGACCGAACACGCGCCCCGACGCGTGTCGTCGGAATCGAGGAGCCTTGCGAACCTCCAGACTCGTCCCCACCCTGACGGCCGCTCTCACGGCCGCGCTGCTGTCCGCCCTCGCGCTCGCTCCGCACGCCTCGGCGGCGGAGCCCCGGCCCGGTGACGGCGGCCCCCGGCCGATCATCGGCGGCGGCTACGCGCAGAACGCCCCCTGGGCGGCCCGGCTGTTCTCCAACGGCGCCCAGACGTGCAGCTCGACCATCATCTCGCCCACCTGGATCCTCACGGCCAAGCACTGCGTCGGAGGCGGCGGACTGTCCTTCCGTATCGGCAGCCTCGACCAGGGCTCGGGCGGCACGGTGGCGAACGGAGCGGGGACCACCACCCATCCCTCGGCGGACCTCGCGCTGGTGCGGCTCGACCGCTCCGTCTCCGCCTCCTACGCACCGCTCGGACAGCCGGGCACGGTGCGGGTGGGCCAGACCGTGCAGGTCTACGGCTGGGGCGCCACCTCGCGGTGCGGCTCGGAGATCAACTGCCAGTCCCAGTACCTCAAGGTCGCCAACCTGAGCGTCACCAGCGGGTGTTACGACGCCTACAACGGCCGGGCGATATGCGCCCGCCCCGGCGACGGCATCACCGCGGGCGGCGACTCGGGCGGCCCGATGATGGCCGGTGGCGTCCAGGTCGGCGTCGCCTCGACCAGCGACCGGCAGTCCACCACGGCCTACACGAACGTGACCGCCTACCGGTCGTGGATCCAGTCGGTGGCGGGCGTCTGACCCTTCCCCTCCTGCCCGGGGAACCCGACCGGTTCCGGCCTGCCTCCGTCACAGCGGGGGCAGGCGCAGGACGCCGCGCTCGTCGCGGATGTCGGTGCGGACGGTGACGAGGGCGGCGTCCCCGCCCTTCGGGTCCGCGGTGACCACGGCCGCCAGGTCCCCGAGGCAGCGTTCGGTACCGGCCGGCGGCCGGGCGCAGAACAGGACGTATCCCCGCGTCCGTTCGATGGTTCCCGGCTCCAGCCGCCACACCCCCAGGCCCGAAATGCCGGTCGTCACGGCGTCCGGATACCGCGGGCGCAGCAGCGGCAGGACCGCGGCGTCGATCCGGCGGGAGAACTCCTGCCGTTCCTCGAGGGGCGACACGATCCGCAGCCGGGCGGAGGCCACGTCGACGGTGCGGGCGGCGTCGCTCCCCACCTCGTAGGTGGCCACGTAGTACGGCTCGCTCGCGAGGGCCGCCAGCCGCGGGCCGTGGGTGAACCTCGGGACGGTGGGCAGCTCGCTCTTCGCGGCCGGCAGGTCACCGGCCGTTCCGGGAGCGGCGAAGTTGACGGACACCGACGCGATCCGCGTCGACGGGCTCCAGCGCCGGCCGTGACCCAGCGCTGCACACAGGCGCCGACACCGGTCAGCACCTCGTCGACGGTGCCGTCCGTCACCCGCGCCTCGATCCAGGGGGCGGACAGCACCACGTCCGTGGCCACGACGGGGCGTCCGCAGCCGTCGAAGGCCCCGCGCATCGCCCGCAGCCGGCCGGCCTCCAGCCGGGCCCGGTCGATGGCCTTGCCGAGCGCCTCCGCGCAGCTCGCGCCGCCGTCGCAGTGGTCCCTGGAGGCGTCGACCCGGAACCGCACGGCGGCGTCCGGGGCGTCGTCGAGGGAGAGGGTGACCTCCGAACCGGCGCTCTGCGGGAACAGGATCCGGGCACCGACGACCTCCAGTTCACCGGGGTACAGCTCCTCGGCGAGTTCCCGGGCCCACCGCTCGTCGTCCTCGGTGTCGAAGGCCGGCAGCCGCTCAGCACCACCCCGGCCAGCACGGCCGCCAGGCCCCCGCCGAGGCGCCGCGCCCACCGGCCGCTCCCCCGCCGCCTCGACCGTCGTCCTCGTCCCATGGCTCCCCCTCCGTGCCGCCCCCGACGACGTCACGGTAGGAGCCGGCATGCGCTCCGCGAATGAGTACGCGGACTCATCCGCGGTCTGAGTGCCACCGCCGGCCGTCCAGGCCCGTCCAGGCCCGTCCAGGCCCGTCCAGGCCCGTCCAGGCCCGTCCAGGGACCGGACGGCCCGACAGGCACATGGTGAGTACATCTACTGTGCCCGGTGTACGGCACACGTCCCGCGCGAAGGAGGCACGGCATGACCGGGCGGACAACCGGCTCGCAGGAGAACGAGCGGGAGGCGGCGGTGCTCCGCCTCCGGGACGTGCACGTCCGGCGCCTCACCACCGACCAGCTGATCCTCGACGGCATCGACTGGACGGTCCGGCCGGGCGAGCACTGGGCCCTGCTGGGTGCCAACGGCGCCGGGAAGACCACCCTGCTGGGGCTGCTCGGCGCACTCATGCACCCCACCGCCGGCACGGTCGAGGTCCTCGGCAGCCGGCTCGGCCGGGTCGACGTGCGTGAGCTGCGGGCGCGCATCGGCCATGTCAACGCCGCCCAGCGGGTGCCGCAGGACCTTCCCGCCCACGCGGTCGTGCTCACCGGTCACAGCGGCACCGTGCAGCCCCTGTGGCGGACGTACGACGACGAGGTCCGGGACCGGGCCCGCGGTCTCCTGACCGAGCTGGGCGTCAAGGAGCTGGCCGACCGGCCGTACGGCGTCTGTTCGGGCGGTCAGCGGGCGCGGATCCTCATCGCCCGGGCGCTGATGGCCGATCCGGCGCTGCTGCTCCTCGACGAGCCGTTCAACGCCCTGGACCTGCCCTCCCGCGAGGATCTCGTCGAGGCCATGCACCACCTGGCCGAGGGGCGCCCGCTCCTGGCCACCGTGACGGTCACCCACCATCTGGAGGAGCTGTTCCCGGCCGTCAGCCACGCGCTGCTGCTGCGCGAGGGCAGGACCCTGGCCCGGGGCCCCGTCGAGGACGTCCTGACCGACTCCCGGCTGACCGCCTGCTTCGGCCGCGGCATCACGGTGGCCAGGCGCGAGGGCCGCTGGTCCGCCCATTCGGGCCGCCGCGTTTCCGGAACATGACACGCCCACGAAGGCGTCGTTGCAGTCCCGGCGGAGCCGACCGATAGCCCTTGACCGGGTTTTACCCCCTGGTTAGCGTCCACGGCATGCGGAAATCCCGGCAGTTCAAGAAGCGGCGCGCCATCGATCTGATGCGCGTCGCCACCGCGGTGTGTAGCTGAACCCCACCGCCCGCTGCCCTCTTTCTCCCGCTCCCCGTGAAGGCCGTGATGACCGCCGACCTCAAGGCCCGGGCCGCGGCCCTCGGCCGGGACCCGAACAGCCCACGGTGCGCGGGCTCATGCACGGCCTCGCGGGCGCCCGCGGACACCGCGTGGTGGCCGGTGCCCCCGATCAGGTGGCCGACCAGATCCAGGAGTGGTTCGAGCAGGGAGCCGCCGACGGCTTCAACGCCATGCCGCCGTGGCTGTCCGGCGGCTTCGGCCTCTTCGCCGACCAGGTGGTACCGATCCTGCGGGCGCGCGGCCTGTTCCGCACCGCGTACGACGCGGCGACGCTGCGCGGGCACTACGGACTGTCGCGGCCGGCGGCGGCGGCCCTCCGCTGAGGGGCACTGGGGGGAGGTGCAGAGGGCGGCCCCGGACGGGTCCGCGTACCGGACGTCCGGGGCCGCCCCTCGGCTCCCCCGCCGGGTACTGCCCGTCCCCCGCCCGGGGAAAACGCCGGGCGGCCACGACCGGCCGCAAGTGCACGCCCACGGGTTACCCCGGTCAACACGGCGAACCGTACGGCGGGCGGTCCGTCCCTACGCCGCGTCCCGGGGCGGCGTCATCGCCCAGCGGATACCCGCGGTCACGGCCGAGCCGAGCGGGCGCACGCACACGCTCTCGGCCGGGGGAACGCGCGGCAGGCCCAGGGCGCGCGAGGCCCAGACCGGCAGCAGGGACACCGCGTTGGCGGCGACCACCCCGTAGGGCAGGCGCGCGAGCAGCGGGATGGGCGGCCTCAGCAGCAGGAAGCGGGCGGTGCTGCGTGCCTCGGCGGTCGCGCGCAGTTCGCCGCGGTAGGCGGCCATCCGCTCGGTGAGTCCGGCGAGGTCCACGGGCGGGTCCGGCACGCCGAGCGCGGTGGCGATGCGCGCCATGTCGGCCACGTAGCCGTCGCACCCGTCGTCGTCCAGGGGGTGGGCGCCGTACCGCTGGTGGGCGCGCAGGAAGCTGTCGGCCTCCGCCACGTGCACCCAGCACAGCAGGTGCGGGTCGGCGGCTGCGTACTCCTGGCCCTCGGCCGTGACGCCGCGCACCCTCTCGTGCACGGCCCGTACCCGCTCGCACGCCTCCCGCGCGCTGTCGGCCGTACCGTATGTGGTGACGGCGAGGAAGGTGCTGGTCCGCTGGAGCCGGCCCCAGGGGTCGCCGCGGAAACCGGAGTGCGCGGCGACCGCGGCCATGGCCAGCGGGTGCAGCGACTGGAGCAGCAGGGCGGACAGGCCGCCGATGAACATGGAGGCGTCCCCGTGCACCCGCCGGATCGGCCGCTCCGGGCCGAACCAGCGCGGGCCCGGTGTGTCGTGGATGCGGGCACGGTTGCCCGGACCCTCCGGGCCCGCCACCCGGGAGAAGATCATCTCCCCCAGCCGTGCGCGCGGGTCGGGGCGGCGGTCGCCTGGGAGACGTGTCATGTCTGCCGAGCCCTCCTTCGCCCTTCTGCGGCCGGGGCGGCTCACACTCCTACGTCTGCCCGGGACCGCCGGGCGGGAACATCAGGCGCAGCTCCAGGCGTTCATTCCCTGGATCCGGGCCAGGCGCTTGGCGACGGCGATCTGCTCGGCGCGGGTGGCGAGGTCCGCGCGCGGGGCGTACTTGCGACCGCCGGCGGCGATCCAGCTCGACTGCGTGAACTGCAGGCCGCCGTAGTGGCCGTTGCCGGTGTTCGCCTTCCAGTTGCCGCCCGACTCGCAGGCGGCGATGGCGTCCCAGTCGGTGCGCGGGCGGGCCGATGGTGAGGCGGCGGCTTCGGTGGTCGCGCCCAGTGCGGTCGTGGCGAGCAGGGCCGCCACGGCGATCCGGACCCCACGGCGGTGCGCGCCGCGCACGTCACTCCGATGAGCATTTCGTCTACAGATCATACAAGAACTGTTACCGCACGTGACGGTCTGATGACGCACCGTCCGCCGCATCCTTACTCCGGTCGGAGCACGCGAACCACCCTCCGGCCGGCATCCGCCTCACTTCGCCGTCGGTACGGACGCCGGGCTTTCCACCGCCGCCTCGGTGGCCAGGTGGTCCGGCACGGCCTCGGGGGTCGACGAGGCGGTTCAGCCGGCTGGGGACGTCGAAGCCGATCAGCAGGATGACCACCAGGGTCAGCGAGAAGGTGAGCACCGCGAGCGACTGGCCGAGCGACATGCTCGACGCCGGCCGGGCACCGAGCACGGGGGCGACGGCGCCGCCCAGCGCGCCGACGTTGTCGGTGAAGCCCAGGGACGCGGCACCGGGTCTCGGTCGGGAAGTATCCGGCGATGTACTTCGGCAGCGGTCCGGAGATGCCCTGCATGCAGGCGAGCATGAGGAACAGCAGGATGCCGAGGCCGAGTTGGCTGTCGCGGATCGCGAAGACGGGGTAGACGAAGGCGACGCCGACCGCCAGCGTGCAGGCGTACGCCCCGCGGGTGCCGAACCGGTCCCCGATGAAGCCGGTGACGATGCAGCCGGCCATCGTTCCGAAGTTGCACGGCGAAGGCGATGAGACAGGCCGTGGCCACAACCGAGAGGACGGGCACCGCTCCCGCGCCGAGCGGGGTGAAGACCGCGAACAGCGCTCCCGTGGCGACGACCGCGAGCACCGTGTCGACCGTCGCCCTGCCCCGGCCCGCGAACAGCGGCCGGAAGGGGTTGGGCCGCTCGCCCGTGGCGCCCACCCGGGCCTCCCAGTCGTCGGCCTCGGGCAGCGCCCGCCGCACCGGCACCACGTGCTCGTACACCTCGGCCGCCAGGACGCCGCCCAGGGAGAAGCCGGAGATGAGGAACCCGGAGGCGCGGTTGCGCAGCCGGGCGGGCCAGCTCTCCAGGACGTAGGTGGCGCCGGCGCTGTACTCACCGGCCATGCCCATGCCGATCAGCGGGCGGGCGGTGAACAGGCTGGTGTAGTCCCAGGCGAAGGTGCCGACGGAGTACAGCAGGATGCTGACCACCCTGGCGCTCTTGCGGCCGAAGCGGTCGCCGAGCGCGCCGAGCACGGCGCCGCCGAGCCAGCGGGTGATGAAGGCTCCGGAGACCAGGCTCGCGGACTCGACGGTGGACAGCCCGAAGTCGTCGGCGATCTTCCACCGGGTGCTGCACCGCTCCCTGGACAACGAACTGCTCAGTGAACTCCTCGACGCCTTCTGGAACGCCTTCCACCGGGTGCGCACGCAGGCCGAGGGGCTGGGTGCGGCGGCCGACGGCGAGGAGCCGGCCCGGATGCACGCCAGGATCGTCGACGCCGTGCGCAAGGGTGACGCGGAGGCCGCGGAGCGGGCCGTGCACCGGCACTTCGACGACATCCGCAGCCGCCTCTCGCGGCAGTGAGCGGACCCCTCGTTCGCGTGGAGAGAGGCGAGGACGTCGTCCGGTCGGGTGACGGCCGGCCGGGAGCGCCCCGGCACGCGCTCACGGTTTCGCGATGACCTCGATCTCTACCGACCCGCGTCCCCTGCGAACCGCCGACCTCGGCACGCTCGTCATCATGTCCTGGAGCCGTGAGACGCCCGAAGGCGACGTCCCCTTCCTCCTCGCCTGCTCCCTCGGCGACGGTGAGGGCGGCCCGGAGGCGACCCCGGCCGCCGTCGAAGAGCTGCTGAGCCGCTCCGGGATCGCCGTGGCCGACGGCGTCCTCGACGCCACCGGCCTGCCAGACCTGCCGGTCGGCCTGCTCGTCGTGCCCGGTGCGGCGGCCCTCACCATGCCGGGCGTCAACGCCCGGTTCGTGCCCACTCCGCAGTGGCGCGAGGCGGTGGACGAGCGCGGGTACGCCTGCCTCGTCTTCGCCACCCGCCCGTGGTCCGGCGGCGAGCCCGGCGAGGCCGAGGCGGTCGCCGCCTTCGCGAACCACGAGGACACCCTGCGGACGGCGGCGCAGCGCGTCCTGCCCGTGCGCAGCCTGCGGACCTGACACCGGCCGGCTCTCCCGGCCCGCCGCCGCGGATCGCCTCACGTCCACAACTCGCCGCTGTCGCACACCCGGGCGCCCATGTTGCGCTCCATCATGCGCAGGGCGGCGTCCGCGAGATCGGCGTGGATGTGGGCGACCGCGTCGCGCGGGACGATGACCTGGAGATGGCGGATGTGGGCGTCGAGCGCCGAATAGAGCACACACTGCTCGGTCACCTGCCCGCACAGCACGAGCCGGTCGATCCCCTGCTGGTGGAGGAGATAGGTCAGCGGGGTCTCGAAGAAGATCGAGTGGCGCGCCTTGACCACGAAGAGGGACGACTCGTCGGGCCGCAGCGGCTCGACGAGTCCCGCGTGCGGCCCCGAGAGGGCCTTGTCGAGGATCTCGCCGTGGTGCGAGCGCCACTCCCCGAAGTTGTCGTTGACGTAGATCACGGGGACGCCGTGGCGTCGCGCCCGCTCCAGCAGGCCGGTCAGCCGCGGCAGTACCGACTCCGCGGCCGGGATCAGCGACTCGGCGTCCTGATGGTCGTAGGTATTGATCATGTCGATGACGATCAGCGCGGTCTTGCCCATGCCGCCCAGATTGCCATCCTGACACGCCGTCGGATGGCTCATCTCGACCATCCGTGAATATGTCCGGCATATCTTACCGAATATGAAGAAATGCCATGTCGTGTACCTGGTGTGCACCGCAGCGATGATCGGTACGGGGCTCGGAGCGGCTCCCGCGTCCTCCTTCCCCATGACCCACGTGGTCTTCCCCGGAGAGTCGATCCAGAAGGCGGTGGACGCCGCCGAGTCGGGGGACACGGTCCTCGTCACTCCCGGCACCTACCACGAGAGCGTCGAGGTGAGCACCCCCGGGCTCACCCTGCGTGGCATGGGCCCCGGCACGGTCGTCAAGCCCAGCACGAAGAAGGCGGCCGCCAACACCTGCGCCGAGGACGGCAACGGGATCTGCGTGACCGGTACGAAGGACAAGAACGTCAAGGACGTCACCGTCGCCGACCTGACGGTGACCGGCTTCACCCGCACCGGTCTGTTCTCCATGGCCACCGACGGCCTGACGGTGCGGAACGTGACGGCCGTCGAGAACGGCGTCTGGGGCATCGCCCAGGAGCGGTCGGTCCGCGGCAACATCCGCGGCAACATCGCCCTCGACAACGGCGACGCGGGCATCTTCCTCGCCAACACCATCAAGGCCGAGGAAGGCGCCGCCGACACCGAGGGCACGGTCGTCGCGCACAACCGCCTCGAGGGCAACCGGATCGGCGTCACCGTCCGGCGGCTGCGCAACCTCGCCGTCGCGAACAACCACATCACCGGCAACTGCGCCGGGGTGTTCGTCGTCGGTGACGAGAACAAGCCCAAGGCCGGTGACCTGGTCGTGCGCGACAACCACGTCGTGCGCAACAACAAGTCCTGCCCGAAGACCGAGCGGCTCGACGCCCTCCAGGGCTCCGGCATCGTCCTGACCGGCACCGAGAAGGTCCTGGTCGCGGACAACACGGTGCGGGAGAACTCGGGCGAGTCCCCGCTGTCGGGCGGCATCGTCCTGTTCAAGAGCTTCGTGGGCGTCACCAGCGAGAAGAACGAGATCAAGGGCAACTCGCTGCGCGACAACTCCCCCGCCGACCTGGTCAACACCGAGACGGCGGCCACCGGGAAGAACAACACCTTCGAGGGAAACACCTGCGGCGCCTCCAAGCCCGCGGGACTGTGCTGACCGGCCGCCGTAGCCACTCGTGGACCGAAGAAGAAAGGATGGCGGCACATGACGACCGCACAGACCGCCCCACCCCCGCCCATGCGGCTGAGGGAGCTCGTGTTCGGCGCGGCATGTGCCGCCGCCCTCCGCACGGCGGCCCGGCTGGGTGTCGCCGACGCCCTCGGCGACACCCCCATGACCGTGGACGACCTCGCGACCGCGGTGAAGGCCGAGCCCAAGCCGCTGCGCCGGTTGCTGCGCGCCCTGACCTGCTACGGCGTCTTCGCCGAGCACAAGAACGGGACGTTCGCGCACACCGACATGTCCCGGCTGCTGCGCGAGGACGATCCGCACAGCCTGCGCTACATCACCCTGTGGTGCACGGAGCCGTGGACCTGGGACGCGTGGCCCCTGCTCGACGAGGCGGTACGCAGCGGCCGCAACGTCGTCGAGGGCCTGTACGGCAAGGAGTTCTTCACCTACCTGGGCGAGGACGCTCCCCAGTCGGCCGAGATCTTCAACCGCGCCATGACGACCTCCAGCCGGCAGTCGGCCGAGGACGTCGCGGCCCTCCTCGACCTGTCGGGCAGCTCTTCGGTCGCCGACATCGGCGGCGGCCAGGGGCACGTGGTGGCGAGCCTGCTGGAGAAGTACCCGTCCATGCACGGCACCCTGCTGGACCTGCCAAGGGTCGTGGAGAACGCCGACCCCCGGCTGCGCGAGGGCGGCGCGCTCGCGGACCGGGTGCGGATCGTGCCCGGGGACTGCCGCGAGGACATTCCCGTGCGGGCCGACGTGTACGTCATCAAGAACATCCTGGAGTGGGACGACGACAGCACCGCCCGCGCCCTGCGGGGCGTCATGCGGGCGGGCGGGCCCGGGGCCCGGGTCGTGGTCATCGAGAACCTCGTCGACGACACCCCCTCGATGCGGTTCAGCACCGCGATGGACCTGCTGCTGCTCCTCAACGTCGGCGGGGCGAAGCACACCACCGACAGCATGGTCGGCCGGCTGACGGAGGCGGGCCTCGTCATCGACGACATCCGCCCGGTCAACCCCTACCTGCACGCCTTCGACTGCACCGTCCCCGAGTGAACTGACGCCCGACCGGCGGCGCAAGCCCGCCGGCGGCGCGCACTCAACGAGGGGGACGGCGGGGGCGAGGGCGGCGCCACGGCGACGCTGCCGTTCGAGGCGGAAAAAGAAAAGAACAACCGCCCTAAGGAACTGACGGA